>NZ_LPVS01000038.1:0-183668 GCF_014843905.1 Mesorhizobium silamurunense
CTCGACGCAATTACATGCTTGACGTCCCAGCGGCGATTAGACAACCCCATCTGCTTTGTCCTGCCCTCTAGGAGGAGGACAGCGGTCCTGAAAGCCCAGCTTGCGGTGCGAGCGTCTACGTTTCGAACCGAAAAGCCTTCAGCCGCCGTCGTGTTCAAGAGGAGTTCCTGCTTGGAATTGTTTGAGCCGTGCATTCAATCCATTGCAATGAGGCCCTTTCCGCCGACCTTCTTCCCGGCTTCAATATCGCCAATCAGTCCAATGGCGTCACTCAGGGGCACGGTATCGGCGACAGGAAGCAGCAGGCTTCCCTCGCCTGCTGCCCGCGCCAAACGGTCGAGGATCTCGGCCCTCGGGCTGCAGATGATCGGCTTGAGCTTGCGGTTCACGAACGATCGCAGGAACTTGCCAGGCGTCGGCGCCAGGTCGATAAATACGCCTTTCCCGCGCAGGAGCGAGAGGCCCGCCACTGTGGGCATTGTGGCGGCTGCGTCGTAGACGACATCGAACCGCTCGCCGAGCTGCGAGAAGTCGGTGGTCCGATAGTCGTACACGCCCTGCAGGCCCAGCGCGCGAGCTCTTGGCATCGCACCTGCACTGCAACTGCCCGAGACCGTCGCCCCCAGCATCCGGGCGATCTGCACCGTCGCCGCGCCAACGGCTCCAGTGCAACCATTGACGAACACTTGTTGACCGGCCTTCAGGCTCGCTTTGTCCACGAGTCCGTTCCACGCCGTGACGCTGGGGGTAGGCAGGCAAGCCGCATTCTCGAAGGACAGTGCATCGGGCTTCCGAACCAGGAAGGACTCGTTCGTGATCATGGCACTGCCGAAGGCGCCGCTTTGCTTGAAGCGGGCCATGCCGAACACGGCATCCCCCGGCTTGACACGCGTCACGCCGGGCCCCACCGAGATAACTGTACCAGAACAATCGATGCCCATAGCACGGGGAAATGCTTTCCCCGTCATGATCTTCATCCGACCGCTGCGCACCTGCCAGTCGACGGGATTGATGGCGGCAAATTTGACTTTCACCGCGACCTCGCCGGCGCCTGGCTCTTCCAACTCAAAGTCTTCAAGCCGCATCGTCTCCGGCCCGCCATATCGATGATATTGAATGCGTTTCATGGCTTGGCGCTCCGTGAGGCTGAGCCTCGACGGCCTTGTTTGTTGGCGGACGCCTCCACGCGCCTCGGAGCGAGCACCACAGTTTTGCTGATCGTCATTTTGGTTCCCTATGTAGTAAAGTGGCTGCAGAAGCGCTGAATGAATCGAGGACTGCGGCGCACCGTCGTCCTCAATTCACCTCAGCGCGCACCGCGTTTTGCGTCGTGCAGGTTTCCTTAGTTCTTGAACTTCGCCGCATGATCCGTCGCGTAGGTCTCAAGCGACCGCGGGGGTTTGCCGGTCAAGGTTTCGACGCCGTCGGCAACAACAGCTGTCCACCCTTCGCGAACAGGGTAGAAAAGCGAGGCGAGATGGCTTGCAAAGTCGGCTGGCATGCCGACGCCGGTCAAAATCCCGATGAAAGTCTGATCGTCAACAGGGTGATACCGGACCTCCTTGCCTGCGACCGTGGAGAGAATTTTTGCTGCTTCGTGGTAGCTGAGCGAGGCCGGCCCCGTCAGATTGTACGCTTTGCCGTCAAACTGATTGCTCCTGAGGGCGGACGCAGCGCTCGCCGCGATGTCGCGGACGTCGATGAAGCTCGACTTACCGTCCGCGGCCGGCACGGCGATCACACCCTGAGCCTTGATCCCAGGAAGCCAGGACAGGTGGAAGTTGTCCGAAAACCATGTCGGCCGTACGATCACGAACGGCGTACCGCTACGTTCGAGGAAGAGCTCGGCCTGGCGGTAGGGCGTCCTCTCGTCGGCATCGACGCCCAGAGCGGTCTGCAGCGCAACCTTTACATTTCTTTCGATCGCCGCCTGCAAGATCGGCGTGAGGTAGTCGGCAACGTCGAGGCGATCACTCGGCACGAGAACATAGACGCGGTCCACCCCGTTGAAAGCGTCCTGGTAGGTTGACGGATCGGCTTGATCGAACCGGATGGCTTCCGCGCCGGAAATGACCGTCGCGGCGCGGGAGGCCGCTTTCACCTGTTCACCGGCAGCGACAAGTTCGCGGACGAGCGGTCGCCCCACGTTGCCGGTCGCACCGATCACGAGAATCTTTCCTGACATGCTGTATTTCTCCGGAAATGGTACCTAAATGATACCTGCTGTTAACACGATACTATCTAGTCAATCGGCTACCATGTGTTAAGAGGGAACCATGAGCACACCAGGTACCATCGAAGGAACCGCGCCGTTGCAGCACGTGAGCCCAAGTGTATTTTGCGAACATTGCCCGACCAGGCTCGTACTGGACCGTCTTTCGGACAAGTGGGTAGTGCTTGTTCTTGCTCGACTCTCAGAGAATCCTATGCGTTTCAATCAGTTGCGCAGGGATATTGAAGGAGTCGCGCAGAAGATGTTGTCCCAGACGTTGAAAAAGATGGAGCGCGACGGCCTTATTGAGCGCAGGGCTTTTGCTACCGTTCCCGTTACGGTGGAATATTCAATAACGCCGCTTGGTCTGACGCTTGCAAAGAAGATCATTGAGATTACGCACTGGGCTGAGGAAAACATCGGGCAGGTATTGGCGGCGCAGGCGCGCTATGACGCCAAGCAACAAGCATCGTAACGATCACAGACGCTGTTAGCTGCCGGCAATCGAGGCCATATCTCTTTTATCGTAGCGACGTGTGGGATACTTGTAGTATAAAAATATTGCCCGACTGTCAGGTGCCAGCTAGGGAGTCCATACCCCAAAGAAATGTGTGCACGAAGTTGCGCATCCAATATGTTGCGCCCTCAACAATCGCGGTCCTCAAATACTCCACGGCCAGGGTCGATAATGGGTACTGACTTCAAGCCAGCGGCAAAGCGCGAACGAAACCAACCACAGCGAGGAGCGCTCTCTATGCGCATCGCGTCGATGCTTTCGCCGATCGTCTTTTCGGCAGGCGCCCTCCGCCGTTCTTGTGCTTGACGACTGGCTGCCGGATCAGCTGATGCTTGCGATTGCGCAGGAGAACAACTCGGCCGAGACGGCCTTTGTCAAAGCGCGACCCGATGGTGCGTGGGGCCTTGCGTTGGTTTGCCCCCGCGGCGTGAGGTTGATTTTTGCGGCCATGCGACACTAGCAACGCCGCATATCTTGTTCACAAAGGCTGAGGCGTACGCATCACTCGTCTTTACCACTCGCGTCGGAGGACTGCCTGCAACTGCAGCAGCGACGAGGGCGACGCCATTGTCCGCCTTAAAGCGCCCATGCGGGTGAGCGATATTTCGAGCCAGACAGCTCTGATTGAGCTGACACTGTAATGGCCATCAGAGGCTTCCACGTCGCGGAATCGATGGTGACTGTTCTGGCATAGCTTTCCTCGGCCAAGGTGACGCCTTGCCCAAGCTGCACCTTGAAGATTACCGTCGCCTGGTTCGCCCGACACGTCTGAACAGCTGGCCCGCCAGCTTCCGCAATTCGTTCCAGCAAGCGCAGATCCAACGGGGGTCCTTCCAACCCGAACCGAACGAGCAGGGACATATCCGCAAGGTCGGACCAGGTGAGCACCGGCTTCTCGATAAGTAATGACAAGACGGCAGTAGAACGAAGAGGCGTTCCTACCAAAACACCTCGCTGCAACAGGCTGTGGCGGCATCAAGGTCGTGCGTGAACGCAATGTCGAGGCGCCTGCGGCGTATGGCTGGCAAGCACTGCCCAGCTGGAATATCCTCAATTGTCAGACTTACATCCGGACACAGTTTGCCGAAAAGATCGATGAGGTGCTTGAGGAATTTCCCTCCTGTCACCCAGCACAATCCAACCACGACCGTCTTTGCATCCCTGTTTTCGCGGACACGTTCAGCGATGATTCCCCTACACTCCGGGACCAGACACCTAGGCTTCCAGGAAATGCCTGAAACCGAATGCCCGACAGGAGACTGAGCTCGCTGCCGGGCGGTCACGCCTTGGAGGTGGCGTAAGTCAGCGGTTTTTAGGACCGTGGGAACGACTTCTCATCAGTCCTACCGTTTTTCGGATACTCTGCTATGTCGTGGACCCGACATTGTCGGCTATCCGACAACGCCGAACATTCCTGAATGGCCAACAGGAAATGAGCGATCTTATCCTCGGCATCGACTCGACGCTTGAACCGGAGCACCTCGTGCCCCCTCCCACTTCCAGACAGCCCTACTCTACAGACGAATCGAGCCGGATCATACGAAGACCCGTCGGCGGGCGCTGATCTTGCGCATCTTCCCAAACTCACTGAGCTGCCTGCCTCGTCAGCACACTCGCCGTCGGGTCCAACGAAAGTGGATGGAGGCCGACCGATACATCACATGGACGATCTGCGCGAGCACAAGAAACTCGCTGAGCGCCATGCCCGTTATTGCCGGCAGAATGGCACGGTCTGCCTCCCGCCCTTCGCCCAATCGGAAATCCACCGACGTCTTCTGGATCGTCTGTTCGCCGGTGAGGAGCCGCGGTGGGATAGAAATGAGGCATTCGGTGAGCGTTAGTGGCGGACCAACCCGCTAATGGCACTGGGGCGAATGGTCGGAAAGACGGGCAGAGGCTGCATGTCGCGCGTGCTCTCACGGTCTTGGCGCTCGGGACCGCGCGGATGGGGCCACACTTTTCTGGCGGCGCGAATCGCGTGACCTGTGTCCGAAACCTGACGCTGCAGAAAACATGTCGGTTTCATCGCACCGGCCATTTGGGGCACTGCGGAGGTTGTCGAAGCATTTCAGGCTCTTACTGCGCGCTGAGCGCTCTGGCATGGCCTTTGCACTGAGGTAGGGGTGACTGTGCGCAAAGGAGCAATACGAGCGATGATCACTTCTGTAAAACCCGTGTGCCCTTCTCTGAGAGGAAACAAGCTCGTTCATGAAGTCGCGCTATCTTTCGCGTTCGTTGGCGACCGAAACGGTCCACATCGCTTATCGGTCATCCGATGAATCTCAATCGGGTTTTGCCGAAAGTGCTTAGCGGCAGCTGGCGCAGCAGCGCTTAAGTGAAACCGGCCGAGCCGGGGCACATTTCCGAGGCGAAACCATACCTTGACGTGGTTGTGCAAAAGCCGGCCCAAGCGTCCAGCCCAGCCTCGTCACATCCGAAAACAAGTGACCGACCAAGGAGAAGACGTGCCCTGATCATCTCACCAAAACATACCGCCGCGGCGGGCCGTACCCATCACAGATGGCTCTGGAGTAAGGCTTTGGCAACGTAAAGAAAGTTGCTCAGCCAGCTCGGCGCTGCCCCCGATCCACTTGCTTTCACAGGCGGGGAAGATGCGAACGCTGCCGACCGCCCTCAGCGCCATGCTAGCACTCGCACGCTCCGGCAACGGAGAACAGTTCAACATACGCACTAGGAACATCAAAAAATGGCAAAGTCCAAATTCCGCCCGCTTCATGACCGCGTGGTCGTTCGCCGGGTCGAATCCGAATCCAAAACCGCCGGCGGGATCATCATCCCGGATACGGCGAAGGAGAAGCCGCAGGAAGGCGAGATCATCGCCGTCGGCTCCGGCGCCCGCGACGAAGCCGGCAAGCTCGTGCCGCTCGACGTCAAGGCCGGCGACCGCATCCTGTTCGGCAAGTGGTCCGGCACCGAAGTCAAGCTCAATGGCGAAGACCTTCTGATCATGAAGGAATCCGACATCATGGGCATCATCGGCTGAATATCGGCCTCACCGTCAACTGAATCTTGAATCTGCGGGTTCGATCCCGAACCCCTGACAGGAGCTTACAATGCCTGCAAAAGACGTAAAATTCTCCCGTGATGCCCGCGAGCGCATGCTGCGCGGCGTCAACATCCTCGCCGACGCGGTGAAGGTCACCCTCGGCCCCAAGGGCCGCAACGTCGTCATCGACAAGTCGTTCGGCGCCCCGCGCATCACCAAGGACGGCGTCACCGTCGCCAAGGAAATCGAGCTTGAGGACAAGTTCGAGAACATGGGCGCGCAGATGGTCCGCGAAGTCGCTTCGAAGACCAACGACATCGCCGGCGACGGCACCACGACCGCGACAGTCCTGGCCCAGTCGATCGTCCAGGAAGGCCACAAGGCGGTTGCCGCCGGCATGAACCCGATGGACCTGAAGCGCGGCATCGACCTCGCGGTTGCCGACGTCGTTGGGACGCTGATCAAGAACGCCAAGAAGATCAAGACCTCGGAAGAGGTTGCCCAGGTTGGCACGATCGCCGGCAATGGCGACGAGTCGGTCGGCTCGATGATCGCGGAAGCGATGCAGAAGGTCGGCAACGAAGGCGTCATCACGGTCGAGGAAGCCAAGACCGCCGAGACCGAACTGGAAGTCGTCGAAGGCATGCAGTTCGACCGCGGCTATCTCTCGCCCTACTTCGTCACCAACGCCGACAAGATGGTTGCCGAGCTCGAGGACGTCTACATCCTCCTGCACGAGAAGAAGCTCTCCAACCTGCAGGCCATGCTGCCGGTTCTCGAAGCCGTCGTGCAGACTTCCAAGCCGCTGCTCATCATCTCGGAAGACGTCGAAGGCGAGGCTCTGGCCACGCTGGTCGTCAACAAGCTGCGTGGCGGCCTGAAGATCGCCGCCGTCAAGGCGCCGGGCTTCGGTGACCGCCGCAAGGCCATGCTGGAAGACATCGCCATCCTCACCGGTGGCCAGGTCATCTCCGAAGATCTCGGCATCAAGCTCGAGAATGTCGGCCTCAACATGCTCGGCCGCGCCAAGAAGGTGTCGATCTCCAAGGAGAACACCACCATCGTCGACGGCGCCGGCAAGAAGGCCGAGATCCAGGGCCGCGTTGCCCAGATCAAGCAGCAGATCGAAGAGACCACGTCGGACTACGACAAGGAGAAGCTGCAGGAACGTCTCGCCAAGCTGGCGGGCGGCGTTGCGGTGATCCGCGTCGGCGGTGCGACGGAAGTCGAAGTCAAGGAAAAGAAGGACCGCGTCGATGACGCCCTCAACGCGACCCGCGCGGCCGTGGAAGAAGGCATCGTCCCCGGCGGCGGCGTTGCCCTGCTGCGCGCTTCGCTGACCATCAAGGCAACCGGCGCCAACTCCGACCAGACCGCCGGCATCAACCTCGTGCGTCGTGCACTGCAGGCTCCGGCCCGCCAGATCGCGGCCAACGCCGGTGCCGAAGCTGCGATCGTCGCCGGCAAGATCCTCGACAACGGGGATGCGAATTTTGGCTTCAACGCCCAGACCGGCGAGTATGGCGACATGATCGCCATGGGTATCGTCGACCCGGTCAAGGTCGTTCGCAGGGCTCTGCAGGACGCGGCCTCGGTCGCCGGCCTGCTCGTCACCACCGAAGCCATGGTCGCCGAGGCTCCTAAGAAGGAAGCCGCTGGCGGCGTGCCGGGCAGTATGCCCGGCGGCGGCATGGGCGGGATGGATTTCTGATCCGGCAAGAAAGCTTACAGACTACGGAAGGACGGCCGCGATGCCGTCCTTTTCTCTGGCGCCGATCCAAGCCAGTTGCCGGCCCATAAGCCTACATGCGGCGGCACTTTCATGGCGGACACCAATGAACTGAATTCATTCTGTTCGCCATAACGGCTTTCTCGCCCGCGAGGGCGCACTCCGGATGGCCTATGGCGCCATCTCCTTCATGGTTCTGCTCCTTCGGCGTCCCGCCGCAGGCTTCGCCGGCGGTGCACGCGCGTGTTCACCACGGACGTTCCGGCACGGCGCACCAAGTTGCGCAAACATTGACTGGAAGCTGTCCTGGCCGTTCGGATTTCTTGGGAGGCGGCATAAGTGTATAGAGCAGATAACACCGGCAAACATCGAGCCTGTGCGGTTGAACAAGTCGAATGCCCTCCAATGTCTCACGATCATCCATGATGTCGCCCCAGCTGTTGGCGATCGACTGGACTTCCTAGTTGCTGCCGTGCTTCGCCCTGCAACGGCAAGCTCGCGCCGGACGGAGTCATTGAGGCAAATGACCGCGGTCTCGCTCATGTCGAGAGATTATACTGCGGTCAAATTTGTTCAGCACCTTGACCGCAATACGCAGTGGCCGGAATCTCCTCTCTCACAATGCGGAGAGGGGATATCGACGGCTTTCAGTGATGAGTTCTCGTATTCTCCGACCAGTGCGTCGCCGGCGAGCCGGGATCATCGGCCTTCTTCTCAAAGCCCATGGCGAAGTCGTCAGCGTGACGCACGATCACAACGCAACCGTGTGCATGGCGACGACGCCGTTGGTGGGCCCAGAGATCGAGGATGTAATGCAGGACGATATTGGCGAGGAGCGGACTGATGCCCGCCCCTTGCGGGGTGCCCCTGTCCGTCTCTTGCTTCTCGCCGCTCTCAAGGACGCCAGCCCGCAACCACAGCCCAATGAGCCGTAGGATACGAGGATCAGCGATCATGCAGGGTATCCAACGCCATGTGGGGGCTCTCCGTCCCGGCCGGAAGCCGTAGGAGAACCCCCCGGAAGTCGGCCTCGGAGATAGCACTCAGCACCTCGGCCACCGCGCTTTGGACGATCTTGTCTTCCAGCGCCGGCCACCGTCACCGCGTTAGACCAAAATAACGATATCGCGCAGTGGACGGATAACGACCGCTCAAGCCATCAGAGACGATCGCGGGAGGCAATCGATCGAATTGCTGAATTTAATCGGATCAACCCAGGAAACGCGGAAGCCACGAGGGCAATTCTGCGCCGTATGCCCCAAATTGTATTCTTGTCTTCCGTTGAAGATGCTGAGCTGGCAGCGCTGCTGTATTTGATCCGAGAGAAGAATGTTCCCTTCCAAGTCGTCTCGGAAAAAATCCAACCTTATCGAGCCTCCCGTTGGGTTTTGAAACCCCCTATGCTATATGACCATCTACATGGTCAGGAGCCGTGACATGGACGCGATCAATCTGGCGGACGCCAAGGCACATCTGAGCGAACTCGTCGACCGAGTTGAGGCTGGGGATTCGATCGAGATCACCCGGCGTGGCAAGCCGGTCGCGCGCCTCACAGCGGTGACTAGGCCACGCAAACGGATCGATGCGGCCCTGCTCCGATCCCTAACGGCAACCATGCCACCGCAGGCGGAGGATGCCGCCAATCTGGTACGGTCGATGCGAGATGGCGATCGCTACTGATGCTCTATCTCGACACGTCGCTGATCGTCGCGGCACTCTCCAATGAAGCGATGACCCCGCGCGCGCAGGTGTGGCTCGCGGACCAGGATCCCGCGCAGCTTCATATCAGCGACTGGACGATCACCGAGATGTCCTCTGCCATGGCGATCAAGCTACGGACTGGGCAGATTAACCTGGAGCAGCGTGCCGCGGCGCTCGCGATGTTCAACAATCTGGTCGCCGAGAGCTTCACCGTGCTGCTGGTCACGGGCGGGCATTTCCGGGCGGCAGCGAGATTCCTCGATCAGCACATGCTCAGGCTGCGCGCCGGCGACGCACTGCATCTCGCGACCGCGTCGGAACACGGCGCCACGGTCCACACTCTGGACCAGCGTCTTGCTGAGGCCGGTCCGGCGCTCGGCGTGCCGACGCAACTTCTGGCATAATCATGGCCCTCACCAATGTCGATCGTCAGGCTGATCCGGGCACCGCTGAGACAGGCTATGGTCCGCAGCCGCAGCCCGCCATATTCCAGCTCTTCGCGAATACGATCGACGCGAAGTGCGTCGACATCGAATTCCACGCCATCGTCTGCGGCCTGTGCCAGGGATTTCTCGAAACGTCGCGAGCATCGGTTTCGGGCTCTGGTCACCGAAGCCCAACAGGTCAAGGTCGCGCGTGCCGCGATGCGGTCGGTCGGCATGGCGTGACCGGCTGAACGGAACAATGGCCGCTCAAGGGCGAAGCGGGTCAGCACCAGTTCGAAACTCTGGCCGCTTGCCTTGGCAAGCAGTAGCAGGCGAGCGTGCACCGAAGCCCCCGCACCCTCCGCGCTCATCCCGTCCACGATGACCCGAGATACCCCAGATTACCGCGAGTTGATTCCTTCGACCGCCATTATGAAGACGGCGGTGGCCGCCAGCACGCGGCGGAACATGGGTTCGAAATGCGCAAGCAGCGCAAAGGGGCTGTCGCCGGCAAGGGCGCGAGACGAAAGATGACATACAACAGCGACATGTCGGCTCAAGCCCGTTGATCGGAAGAATGGGTGCGGCGGATCGAAGTGCTCGCACCATCCAAACGGCCAGGCGCACTTTTCGTCCACAGATCATGCGTTCCGGCCCGCATAAAGCGAACCAGGCATGGCAGAGGGACGCCCTTGGTGTTACATGCGCGCTGATTAGAGCAAAGCAAAAGTCAGCGCAACGCGAACTCGTGCCGCAGAACCTTAGTCGCAGCAGTTACATTCATCTTCTTCGGCGTTTCGCCTTCTTGAGGTTTTCTCGTTGAGGCCGACAATGCGCCTGTTGAGACGGCTGGACAATACTGCGCAGTCGCCGAAGACCACCTCCACATCCTCGAACGAGACGAAATTACCGCCATCCCGCGCAAGGCTCCGTTGAGCGAGACGGCGGACCATTTCCTTGACATAGGCCGCGCTGCTGCCCTCTGATCGTGCGGCGGCATCGGCCACCGCTCCGTCCTCGAAGACGAGCGTCCGACCATACAGCCCGATCAGCCGCTCGCGGCAACCGGCGTCGGGAAGCGGGATCTCAATTGCTTCGTCCACTCGGCCTGGGCGCGAGGCGAGCGCGTCCTCGATGTCCTCCGGTCGGTTTGTCGTCAGGATGAAGAGGATATCTGCATCTGGTGCGAGACCATCCATCTCGTTCAACAGACGGCTGAGTAGGCTTTCGGCCTTCTGACCATAAATGTCTTCTCGCAACTGGCCCACCAGATCGACGTCCTCCAGCACGACGATGCTCGGCTGCAGGGTACGAGCCAGTGCGATGTAGGAGGCAATCTGCTTCATCTGCTCAGCCGTGACCAGAACGGTGGTGCGCCCGACCAGGTTGGCAGAAACATAACGGATGACGTGCGTCTTGCCTGTGCCAGGTGGTCCGTAAAGCAGAATGCCCTTTTGCGTCGATTGGCCGAGGCGCTTCAGCCCCTCTCGGTGTCGATCAAAGGTCGAAGATGTGGGTATCAAGACGGGCCATAGTTGCCTCGGAAAGCACCACGTCATTCCTGGGTACGGCAGGAAGGCGATGAACCCGCATCGTTCCCGGCATCCCGGAGTTTCGTGCATCGGGTTCGAAAGAGAGAACCTTGTTGCGGTAGTATCGCGAGCTTTCGCCTGCCGCCTGGATCTTGCGAAGAAATTCGCGCGAGAAGGCGGATGCCTGCTCGCCAGGCAGATAGGCAATTTCCACTTGAACCGTTCGCCCGCCAAAGTAGTCAAAAAACTGCGATTGCAAGATCGCGATAGGCTCTTCGCCGATATGGAATAACCATAGGCCATTGTGCAGAGACGGATAAGGCAGATCTTCGCCGATATCGATGTCCTGATATTCCAAGGGTGTCAGCGCAACGACGGCTTCTCCCTCGCGAATGACCATGTCCGACAGCTTCAGGGCATTGAACTCGTGCCGCTGGTGGACGCCGACGAGCTTGGGAGACAGAGCTGCAATCTGCTCTTCAATCACCGTTTGAAGGTCAGGCAGGAGATATGGAGCAAACTTTCGGCGCGAGCTAGCGAGACGCGTCAAATCATCGTTTTTGAAATGCCGACACGGTGCCAGCCAGGCAAAGGGATCGATATCGGTCATAGCAACATCCCATTGCGAGTTGATTTGAGCGGAAGATCAATGCGATCCTGCATCATGTGTCGTCACGGCGCCGCTGAGCTCTGCGACGCATTGCTGGCGTCTCCCGACAAGATCATCGGAGCAATTTGCGTGCCGGATTGGCACTCCGTTTGCGCTACATCGTTTGCCCGCTAACGGTGGCCGGCCTTGTGGGCCTTTCGGTCGGGCTTGCGACATTCTTGTCCAGTTTCGGACACAAGAAGGTTGCCGATAGACACGCTCGGGGAGACCAAATGGAACCTCAAGCATGCAATGTCGCACCCGAGCCGAATTCGATCCTCGCCGAGTCCGGCCCAGGGCGCTTGCTGAAGAGCGCGCGTTCACGGTTGCTGCTAAAGGCGGGTGCTCGGGGTAGCCGTGCCTCTGCGCATGCAAGAACACGCTAGCGGCAGACACTGTGCAATGGCTGCAGTGCCGCCCGTGTGGGTATTGGGCTTTCAAGCCAAAAGGATCGCTGCAAAGGCATCTTCAATTGAAATGGCATGCCGCTTGCTCCTCGTGGTTAGAGCCCATCAAAGCACGAAGAAAGCGACTACCGAACCATGGCTGAGACGCGAACCTCTATACGATCGTCCGAGGCGACGGTGCCCACTCCCGCTGGAGATCGGGAAATCATCCGCTTCGGAGGGCCTTGCCTGGTAGCTGGTTTGCGCATGGCAGATCCGATACCGGCACGCCAACACGTGGCGCTCGCGCAATTGCTGTTTGCCGGTTCTGATCAGCATGTGAGTGCCCAAGAGTCCCATCAAAGGGTCGCCCACGCTTATTTCGATACTGACTACTTTCGGTTGCCATCACTTTTTCCCGGGTACGAGCAGCGGGTGATCGATGCCGCGTCCGGCGCCATAGCCGTGGAAAAATTGCCCAAGCGACTCGGAGGCCTCCAGCTCAGTCATATCGATGGCGCTCGGGTAACGAACACCAGGAGCAGGACATTCCCATACATCCAGACGGAAAAAGGAGGTCGAGAGCCGCGAGGGCCTCATCTTATCCCCGGCACGCGGGCCCTAGCTGGCTATTGCGCCAGTCCCAGCTGAAATCCAGTACACCAGTTTTTTCCAGAGGAGCAAGTTGATGACCGTTCAAAAGAAGGTTCCCTTCGTTACCTTTCTCACGCGTGTTCGCGACGAGTCAGTCCAGGGGCCAAATCCATATCGCTGGGAAGAAAGAACATCTGACGACTACTTTGCCGGCAAGCGCGTCATCCTGTTCTCGCTGCCTGGCGCCTTCACCCCGACCTGCTCGACCTACCAATTGCCCAATTTCGAAGATCTCTATGACGAGTTTGAGAAGGAGGGAATTGACGCGATCTACTGCGTCTCCGTCAACGATGCCTTCGTCATGAATGCATGGGGGAAGTCCCTGGGCCTGCAGAAGGTCGGGCTCATCCCCGACGGCTCAGGCGAGTTCACGCGCAAAATGGGCATGCTGGTCGCAAAGGATAATCTCGGCTTCGGCATGCGCTCCTGGCGCTACGCCGCCCTGATCGACAACGGCGTGGTGGAGCAGTGGTTCGAGGAGGAAGGTTTCTCCGACAACTGCGAGACCGACCCCTATGGCGTATCGTCCCCGCAGAACGTTCTTGAAGCGCTGAAGGCCGCCGCATGACCTAGAGGTCGTCTCACCGATCACATTACTCACGGCCAAAAGCCTCCTCGATAGGATTATCGCGCTCACCATGCAATCATCAGCAAGCCTGCTTCAGCGCCAGAAGCAATCTATAGTTGCCTCGCCTCAACTCATTGAGTCGATACGATTGCTGCAACTGGCGCATGCCGAACTGCATCAGTTCGTGGAGCAGGAACTCGAGAAGAATCCGCTTTTGGAGCCTGCTTCAAACGATGCCGAGGCTCTTGGCGACGTTTTGCCGGGGGAGGATCAGTACATCGGCGCAGGCGAAAACGACGTTGCCAGGCCGCCCAAGGCCGAATCCCGCGAACGGCTCAGGGAAAGGAAAACACTTCGCATGGCCAACAACTCACCGGGCAATCGCCCTGCCTTCGACGAGTTTGTCGCCCTCACCGAAACATTGCACGACCATGTCGCTCGCCAGATCGCTCTCACTGCGCTCACACCACAGGAGCGGCGGATTGCTGGCCAGCTTGCCGCGCAACTGGAAGACACTGGCTATCTTCGGGCAAATCTTTTGGAGCTTGCGGAGAGCCTAAACATCCGGGCGGCTGATGTGGAACGGGTTCTGGGAACCTTGCAGGACTTTGATCCACCTGGAATCTTCGCGCGGACGCTCAGCGAATGCCTTGAGATCCAGTTGCGCCAGCGAGACCGGTTCGACCCGGCGATGGCAACTTTGGTTGCAAATCTTGAAATGCTTGCGCGACGCGATTTTCAGGCATTGAAGCAGCGTTGTGGTGTCGATGAAGAAGACCTTCTCGACATGTTGCAGGAAATCCGTGCCCTCGATCCCAAGCCTGGAAACCGATTCCAATCCGGAGCGTCGGAATCCATCATACCCGACGTCTTGGTCATGCCCTCGCCGGGCGGTGGATGGCAAATCGAACTTGAGCCAGACACGCTACCCAAGCTGCTGATCAACCAAACCTATTTCGCCGAAGTCTCGCGCCACGCGGTCCAGAATTCGAAAGATCAGGCGTTTCTCAACGAATGCTTGCAAAACGCGAACTGGCTAATCCGCAGCCTCGATCAGCGCGCCAAGACGATCCTTAAGGTTGCGACTGAAATCGTGCGCCAACAGGAGGCATTTTTGGAACATGGCGTCGCCCACCTGAGGCCTCTCAATCTCAGGACTGTCGCTGACGCGATCAACGTGCATGAGTCGACTGTAAGCCGAGTGACATCGAACAAGTACATGCTTACCCCACGCGGGGTGTTCGAACTGAAGTATTTTTTCACTGTCTCGATCGCCTCCTGCCAAGGCGGCGACGCGCATTCCGCCGAAGCTGTCCGCCATCGGATCAAGGAGATAGTCGCCTCAGAATCGCCCCACGACGTGCTTTCCGACGATGACATCGTCGGCCGGCTCAAGGAAACCGGCATCGAAGTAGCACGCCGCACCGTCACGAAATATCGCGAAGCGATGAACATCCCCTCCTCTGTACAACGGCGGCGGGAAAAGCGCTTATGGCTAAATGGCGAACAAGGCCCGTCGGCCTCGCACCGCTGACGAAAGCGGCGCTTAATCCAGAGCGATCCCGTTCTTTATGCGTGCGAGGCGGCTTTCGCCTTCCTCCAGGCCGAAGCAGTTTTCGAAATCGTTGCATTCCCCGCAACTGGGCGCGGTGCATAGCGAAAAACCTTCCGCCTCGCAAAGCTTGCGGTAAAAGTACCTCTTCCATTTCATGTTCTGGGTGTTGCCGGCTGCCAGCGTCGGAAAATGCGTGGCAAGCAGGCGGCTGAGATCGGCCCGATTGGAAAGGCCAAGGTCCTGCCACAGATGATCATCGCGCATGGCACGTCGCGCGATGATCTTGGCGAAGCGGGTGCTCGCCGGGTCGTCCGGCCGGGCATGGGCCAGCAGCAGGCCGCGCAGAAGTTCTTCCTCCATGTCGGGCTCGGGGTCGCTCACCTCTTTCAAGGCGAAGGCGTTAACAGCAACAGCGGGGAAACCGCGGGGCAGGACGTCGCGCAGCTCGGCGCGCGAAAGACCGGTCGCCCCCGTCGCCGTCGCCTCGCCGGCCTCGACCTCCTCGAGCGCACGCGAAAGCACACACGCAAGCACATGCTGGTCGAATCTGCTCTTTTGGCGGGCGCTGAGCCGGCAATTGTGATGGGCGAACATGGTGGCGTTCTCCTGGTTTATCCTCCAGCATGCGGCGACCTTGTCGGCCGCAACATGGGGCTGGCAGGTCTTCGAGCAGACGGAGGCGCAGGCTCTGCAGCCAGCGCAGCGACCGGCATGGTCGACGACCATGATCATGCGATCGAGCTCGCCGTCGAAGTCATCGTCCTCGCCGTCGCAGGCGCCGAGGATTTCACCCGCGTCATCGATGCCGTGCGCACGGTGAACGCTGCGTTCCGGCCGGAGGCCGTAGCAACGCGATGGAAGCCGGGGCAAGGCATTCGTTGACAGACCTTCGATATAGGTCCCCTGAACCTGTCGCTGCGAGCGACCTCGGCTGCCTGCCTGCTGTTGACCGCGCGCTTCTGCCGTTCGAAACGACTAACCAGCCGAGGTGAGAGTTCAAGCCGTTGCGGATTTCAAACCCTGGCATGAGCGAGCGACTTGTTGACCGCCGGGATGATCTTGTCTCCCCAGAGCTCGATCTGGCGCAGCATAGTCTTTTGGTCGAAATCCCCCAACTGGGTCTGAATTGCGATCTGGTCTGGTTTCAAGATATCCACCTCTTCCAATAGGCGATCAATCACGCGATTCACGCTGCCGATCGGCAGGTTCTCGCGCATCGTCTCGAATGACAGGTCCTGCTGCGTCGGCGTTTCCTGCAGCAGATAGCCGTCCAGGCTCTGCTGGCGTCGTTGATGTAGTGCTTCAGACAGCCGGCGCTGGAAGCGGGCATTGTCGAGATAGCTGTTGATCTCTGCCTCATCGTCGCTGGCATAGCAGCAGCGCAGCAGCGATATCTTGGCGTCCGTGACATTCTTACCTGCGGAAGCCGCCGCCCTCTTGATGGATTCGCGCAGCGTGCTCAAAGTCGCTAAGCCATTGTGGAATGCTGTGACAAAGAAATTGTGTCCCTCACGATAGGCCCTCCGCATGCGCGCGGACCCGCCGGCGATCCAGATCGGCGGTGTCGGCTTCTGCACGGTGCGTACCGAAATCGCTGTCGGGGGTATGCTCTCATACTGGCCGTCGTGCTCGAAGATGTTTTGATTGAGGCCCTTCAGAAGGATGTCCAAGTATTCCGAGAAGACGGCCGGCGCCTCATCGACATTTACACCGAAGCGCTCGAACTCGAATTGCTGGTACCCCAAGCCGACGCCGAGCTCGAGACGGCCGTTCGCAACGATGTCGGCGAAGCCGATCTCGGAAAGCAGGCGCTGAGGTTGATAAAGCGGCAGCACGCAGACGGCGGTGCCAAGGCGAATGGTGCTCGTCACGCCGGCGCAGTGCGCCACCATCATCAAGGGCGAGGGAATCAGGCTGTAATTGTTGAAGTGGTGCTCCGCGAACCACGCAGTATCGAAGCCAGCCTGCTCGGATACGACAGCCTGTTCAATGGAGTTGCGGATGACGCTATCGGACGATTGATGATAGCCGCGCTGGGCGGCAAGGATGAAGGTCGCGAATTCCATGGTGCTTCCTTGTTTACAGAGGGAGTTTGCCGGTCAGGGGCAGCGCCCGGCATGCGCACGGAAGGCATTGGCCGTAGCGTCGCTCCAGCCCTTGGCGCCGGCGTATTCTTGCGGCAAACCGCTCGCCATTCGGCGGTTGCGGGCGCGCCCCGAGCGGTTGGAACCGCGACCGCGATGAGGACGTTTTCGTCATGGCCGAAGATGACATGCTCGATTGCAGGAAACGCTGCGGAGGCGCGCGCAGCCGAAGCCAGAAGCCCTGGACGTCTTCGGCTTCGATGAGCAGCAACCCGTCGGCTGGCGATTGGTCGATAATCAACCCACGGTCTCCGCAAAACATTCGTCATAGAGTTCACAGGCGTTTCCCGCATCACCGAACGAGGTCCAGCCGCCGTCCACGTAGAGGATCGAGCCGTTGATGTATGAGGCGTCAGACGACGCAAGGAAGAACGCCGCATCTGCGACGTCTTCTGGCCGTCCCGTCGTGCCTGTGGGGATTCGTCGTCCGATTGCTGTCAAGTCGATGCGGCCGGCTTTCGCCAACTGAGCAAGTGCAGGCGTGCGGATGTAGCCGGGAGCGACGGTGGCTGTTCGTATCCCCACCGGTCCGAGTTCGGCCGCCATGCATCGGGTCAGAATGTCCATCCCCGCCTTGGAGGCGCCGTAGGCATGGCGCGGCGCGAACGGCAGATAGTTGTTGATCGATCCGAGGTTGAGGATCACGCCGCCAGGGCCCATCGCCTTGAGCGCCTCGCGCGCGCAGGTGAAGGCTCCGGTGAGATTGACCTCCAGGACGTGTTCGATCTGTTCCGGTGCTTGTTCGATCCCCGACAACAAGGTCTCGGCGACGGAGGCACCGTTGACGAGGACATCAATGCGCCCGAACCGTCCCCGCAGCTCCTCGAATAGGGCCACCACCTCGCTCTCAACGGCCACGTCCACGGATTTGGCCGGGGTCTTGCCGCCGAGCAATCCAGCGAGCTCTGCCGCTGCAGCGCCATCTCTATCAGCAATCACGACGGTATCGCCGCTGGCGGCAAAGCGGCGAACGATGGCCGCGCCTATGCCGTTCGCGCCGCCCGTGACGAGCACGATTCGTGCGTCGGTGCGTTCGTCCGGACGGGAGAGTTCGGCTCGGGGCGTCCCATCCACCGGTGGGTGCGCATCCCCCGGCTGGTTGAACGACATCCAGCCGCCGT
Organism: Mesorhizobium silamurunense; assembly: GCF_014843905.1. Lineage (NCBI taxonomy): Bacteria > Pseudomonadati > Pseudomonadota > Alphaproteobacteria > Hyphomicrobiales > Phyllobacteriaceae > Mesorhizobium > Mesorhizobium silamurunense. The sequence continues at coordinate 18,201 of NZ_LPVS01000038.1, forward strand.
CAACCGCGAGCACCGATCCGGTGATGTAGCGCGCCTGCGTGCTGGCCAGAAAACGCACGGCGCGGGCGATCTCGTCGGACCGCGCCAAGCGCCCCATCGGCACACGGCGGCGCACGGCGGCGAGGTCCACTTTGCCCGCGCGTTCCAGTTCTGCGACCATCGGCGTGCGCACGTAGCCCGGCGCTACCGCCGTCACGCGGATGCCACAAGACGCCCACTCGCATGCAAGCGACCTCGTCAACGAGATCAGGCCTGCTTTCGAGGCTGCGTAGGCATTGCGTTTGGGATTGCCGACCATGCCTGCCATGGAAGCGACGTTGACGATGGCACCGCCTCGCCTCATGCGTCTCGCCGCTTCGCGAGCCATGACGAACGGCCCAATTAGGTTTACTGCCAGGCCGCGTCGGAAGGCGTCGACGCCGGTGTCGACAGTCGCAGCCATGGTGGGTCCCACCGCTGCGTTGTTGATGAGGACGCCGATCTCAGCGAACTGTGCTTCGACCCGGCCGTAAAGCGCGAGAATATCCTCCTCTTTCGAGACATCGCACTCGAGGCCGAGATGCGGGTAGCCGAGACCACGAGCCAAATCAACGACGCCGCTGCCCGGAAGGTCCACCGCAACAACAGTGTCTCCGTCCCCGGCAAGAATATCGACCAGGGCTCGGCCGATCCCGCCTGCGGCGCCTGTAATGATGACGATGCGTCCTGCCTGCTTCATGAGCTTCTCCGGGACGACCTCAGCGATCTCAGCCCATCACCCGTTGGGCAGCGGAATGACGTTAAGCAGCCCGCCCGGGTGACAGACAGTTGCGACCCCAGATAGACGTCGTGCGTTTCGCCAGCGGTCCAACTCTCGATTTGGCAGTCGAAGCTGGTGAGGGCCACCGAGGACAGGCGCTTACCTTGATGAAAGGCTCTGCCGGAATCCCGCAAAATCGCTGCACAAGCATCGTCAGCAGGCTCGTGGCGACAGAGCTGATCGCTGTCAGGTCAAGCCTTCGCGGGCGGAAAGGCAATCCTACCGGCCGCATCTTCACCGGGCAGGCTTTCGCCGGGCGCGCTGTAACATTGCAAAGTTGCATAGTCTCTTGTCCCCTCGGCCAACGCGGACCTCCCGTTCGAAATCTCTGAAGGCATCATGGCGAAAAAGGAATGCGACGCTTCCCGAGCGCGTAGACCGGATCGTGCGGATGAGGTGCTCCAATCGGCTGTCGCGGGCCGAACCGTTCTGCCTCAAGGACCGCTGGTGGGATCTGCTCCTCGAGCCAATCGTAGACCACCGTCCGTTCGGCAATCCGCCACTCCCCTTCCCTCTTCTGAAACAGATCGCAGTAGCGGCCGCAGAGGAGCGTCTGGCGTACTTCTCCGTATTTGTCAGGTCCGTGTTGCAGCGCGGTGAAATAGCTCTCGACCGCGGCCTCTGCCCGGCTGATGAATTCGATCAGGACGTTCGTGATCTGATGGATGTTGCGAGGCTCGGTCTTGAAGACACCGAGCGCAAACCGGATGAAGCCCTCTGCCGAGCCGCAATAGGCCCCGTGATTGTCATGCGCATCGGGCCAGTAGGCGCTGCGCAACGCCGCCTCATCCGCGCGATCTATCCCCCGGCAGTATCGATAGAGGCAGTCGCGGATTGCCTCACGGTCGTGTAATTCGTTAATTTTTGCCTGGTCCATCGTCTCTGCCGCAAGTTCGGTGATAGGGAGGAGGAGGGTGGGACAGCGGCCGCCTGCCGTCTTTCAGTATGCGGCCACAGGGTCGATCCCCATTCAAGCCCGCCAGACTCTCGGTTCAATGGCGTCCGGAACAACTCGCGCAGCGGGGGTAGGGTCGAGTTCCAGCGCACGTTCGGGACAGGATCGCGCACCGCGTGACGCAAGCAGTTGCTGCCCCTCCGCAACCTCAATGTCACCGGGCAGGATGTAGCCCTCGTCATCAAGCTTGAAGACGTCCGGCGCTTGCGCCGAGCATCGCGCGTGACCCTGGCATTTGGCTTTGTGAACAATAATGCGCATAGCGCCACCTCCAATGTCTGTGCCCCGGCTCGAGACGGGCTTGGTCAGGACCAGTCCAGGATCAGATTTTCGATCCCGAATAGATGGCCGCCGGAGGTAATGGGTGCCGTAGCGTTCTGGATCCGGAAAGCCGGGATACGCGCCAGCCACTCCTCCAGGCCAATGACAAGCTCCCGCCGGGCAAGGTGTGAGCCAAGGCAACGATGGGGACCATAGCCAAAGGCGGCGTGGCGGTTGTCCTCTCGCGCCAGATCGACCGTGTTGGGGCATTCGAATTCCGCTGGGTCACGATTGGCAATCATCGCGGCGCAGGAAACATAGTCCCCCTTGCGGATCGGCGCGCCTTCGAAGTCTATATCTTTGGTTGCCACTCGGATTATCTGAACGCTTGGATAGGCGCGCAGCAATTCTTCGGCTGCGAGCACGATTCGGTCCGGTTCGCGCCGGAGCAAATCTTGATCTTTGATGTTGCGCGCGAGATAAGCCAAGCCAAAGCCTATAGCTGCCGCGACCGTGTCGAGGCCCGCAATGAACACGAGCACGCCGATCCCACGGACTTCCTCCTCGGTCAGCCGGCGGCCCTCGACCTGTGCCTGGACGATGAAAGTCATGAAATCGTCGACCGGTTCCTTGCGGCGCTTGGTTGCAAGTTCGTCGATGAAGGCCACAATCGTCCGGGCCGCCGCCGGTCGCTTCACATCGTCGCCGTGGAGCAGATCTTTCGCCCAGCCGACAAATGTATCGAGTCGGTGATCCGGAAGCCCCAGAAGGCGAAGGAAGATGCTGACCGTGAAAGGAAAGGCAAAATCCTTCATGACGTCGCAGCTTGTGCCCGATGCGGCGATCCTAAGGATCAGCGTGATTGCTCGCTCGCGGACCTTCGGCTCCAATACCACCACCCGCTTTGGCGAAAGCAGCGGATTGAGCAGTGAGCGAAAGACGCCATGGGCCGGTGGATCGAGTTCAAGCGGGATCATCGGCCAGTTTTCGCCCAGCGCGGATGAGAAGATGCTGCGATGGCTGGAAAAGGTTTCGGCGTCCTGCAGCACACGGCGTTGGTCTGCGGCGCGAGTGATGACCCAGGTACCCCGGCCATCGCGCGTGTTGTAGGGCGAATAAAAGATCGGCGGCCCGGCATGGACGCAAGCGACAGCTGCGTGCGGATCTCCGTTGGGCGTCGACGCCATGCCAGGCGACGTAAACAGACTGAAGTCCCTCACCATTTCGGGCGGGACATGATCTGGAACCGCATTAATCGTCATTTGGTCTCTCCTGAACGTCAGGCGTTCTTGCGCTAGATTGGATCGCACGGCTGGTCACAAGGTCGATTGCCAGCACGGGACACGCCCCGGATCAGGCGCCGTACAGATTGGCCAATGACGCTGAACTCCATCACGCACTGCTGACGCCACCCTACAAAACTGTCAGAGAGCAAGTTGCGTGCCGGTTAGCGCACCGTTTGTGTTGCACCACTTGCCCGGTAACGGCGGCCGAGCCTTGGCGGCCTTTTGGTCGGGCTTGCGACATTCTTGTTCAGCTTCGGACATCTCTCGTTCTGGTGACCGAGCGTTCCCGCCGAACCTCGGGGCATTGTCCCGTCCTCGACGACAGCGTCTCCGACTCAAGGAAACGGCATCGATATTGCACGCCGCACGGTCACAACATGTCGCTGAGTGCCGCCGGAAAAGGCGGCGCTTCTGGCTTTAATGGGTCGACCCATCCACCCCATGTTGCAGCGCATTCAAACTGAAGAGCTTATTCATGGCCGAATCGGCGACAGGCTTCACGGACGCTGCTCTGCACGAGCCAGAAAAGCCCGATCAACGGTCTTGTCCCGCATGGGGTGCGGTCATTTCGCTTGCCTTGGGCACCTTCGGACTGGTGACGGCAGAGTTTCTACCTGCAAGCGTGTTGACGCCACTCGCGCATGATCTCGGTATCACCAAGGGTGCGGCTGGTCAGGCGCTGACAGCGACCGCAATCGCCGGGACGATCTCGGCGCCGACGATGGCCATTATTACAAGGCGCCTGGACCGCAAAATCGTTATGTGGGCGATGACGCTGCTGCAGATCCTGTCCAACGTTCTGGCGGAGGTCGCCTGGTCACTGCCAGTTTTCCTGACGGCACGTGTCGTGCTCGGCATAGCGCTCGGAGGCTTCTGGTCGATTTCGGCAGCGCTGGCGATGCGGCTCGTTCCAAGTCACTTCCTGCCGCGCGCCATGTCGATCATCATCACCGGCGTTTCCGTCGCTACCGTTTGCGCGCCTCCTGCCGGCGCTTATGTCGGAGAGATCTGGGGATGGCGAGCCGCCTTCATGATCGCCGTATTCGTTAATGCCATAACATTGCTGGTCCAACTCATAACCATTCCGACGCTGCCTCCGATTGAAGTGGCTACATTCCGCAGTCTGCTGGATGCGGCCAAGAATCCAACGACCAGGGTCGCGTATTTGGTTGTCCTGCTGGTCGCTTCTGGGCACTTCGCCAGCTTCATCTACATCCGTCCCTTTCTCGAGAAGATTCCTGCGCTCGATATCGAGACGATCTCGCTGGTCTTGCTCGCTTCTGGCATCGGCGGTTTCTTCGGTAATTTGGCCGGCGCATTCGTGGGCAAGCACAGCCTCAAGGCAGTCGCGGCTCTTCCGCCCCTGCTCATAGCGATAGCCGCGGTCTCGCTGCTGACGGTGGGAGCATCGGCCTTGGTCTCGGCGATTGCGGTTGCCGTATGGGGTTTTGCCTTCGGCGCGGTGCCGGTGGGGCTACAGACGTGGATGGTGCTGCGCGCTGCTCCCGAGCAGGCCGAAAGCGCCGGTGCGCTAATGACCGCAACGTTCCAGTTGGCCATCGCAGCCGGCGCGATTTTCGGCGGACTACTGGTGGATAATGCCGGCGTTGCTAGCGTCGTTGCCTACAGCGCGGTTGCCACGTTCCTCGCCGTCCCGACAGTGTTCGTGCTCGGCCCAAAACGCGAAACCTAGACCGCCTGACAGACGAAGCCCTCAGCCCGGTGCGGCGAGAGATGGTATCGCATCAGGCCGCGCGGCGCGATCCTGCGCACGATTACTCTGGCGGTTGCAGGCTTCGTCTCGCCAATCGCATAGCCGCCTGGATCGCGGCTACTGTCTCTTGCGCGGCGGCTTTCCGATCGGGCATGACCCAGCACCGGCGCTGCTCCGCGGCGCAGCCGCCAAGATCGTCAGCGTCCCGGCTGTTGCCCCAGCAGTGCCGCCCGAGACCGGCGCGTCGATGAATCCTCGCCCGGTCGCGGTAACGCGCGCGGCGATAGATTCGACCGATTTCGGCGGACCGGTCGCCATCAGACAGACGGTCGCGTCAGAAGGCGCTGCCGCAAGCGCTCCATCGGTGAAGAGCACCGCTTGCGCCTGCGCCGCATCGACCACCATAAGCAAGACAAAATTCGCGCCCGCGCAGGCTCCGGCAGCCGAGACGGCCGGCGTGCCTCCCGGAGCTTGTAGATCCGCGAGGCTCTTTGCGGCGATATGGAAGCCCTGAACTTCAAAGCTGCGCTTGAGAAGATTTCGGGCCATGGGCCCGCCCATCGAACCGAGTCCGATGAAGGCGATCTTTGTCATGCTGCATCCTCCTCGGCGGCTAGTCGCAGCGAAGCCACCTTCTAAGCTTGTCGTTTGGACAGGGCGCGTCGGAGTGCCCTGCGCCGTTGCATCTTGGCTTCGAAGCCAGCAATACTCGGAAGACCTCTACGATCACGCGCAAGGGAATGCAGGGATGCTTACCATAGGCGGCTTCGCGGCGCTGGCCGTCAGTGCGCCGCCTCCGCGCCGACAGGGGAGCACCCGGGTTGATGCCGACCAATGGTCGACGCTGTCTTCCGGCCATGCGCCGCCGCCGAGCGTAACGACGGCGAGGCGGTTCTCGCGCGTCGAAATCATCGAAGCAAGTTGCGTGCCGACTCGGCGCTCGATCTGCGTTACACAGCTTGCTCGGTAAAGCGGTGGCCCGGCCCTGGCGACCTTTTGGCCGGGCTTGCGACATTCTTGTTCAGCTTCGGACACAAGTAGGTGCGGTAGACACCCCACGGAGGCGGGAGGCGAGATCGCGTTCTTCGCGCAGAACCAATAACCATCGCGGTTGGTGCCGCCGCAATTGTGGAAATGGAAGGGTGCTGTCGCGATCAAGGTGGGGGTCTGGGTCGCCCCTTGACCGACTGGAAGACTGCCTGTTCAGCACTCCCGGACAATGTCTGACAACCGACATTGACGGTCGCTTTGTCGGGTCCGCGACGCAGGACTGATCGACCTCCTGTACCTGGTTAAGTCATTGAATATTATATGGAAGGCTCTTTTTGAGCCCCTTAGTACGATGTCGGCATGATTTTTGAGGCTTCCTCGGCGCGAGGGGTCAGGAGTTGCCGAACCGATATTCTCGTCGTGTGACAATTCCGTCGTTCCCGGCGCACCGATGCCCCAAGGGCCGTGGACGGCTATCTCGCCGAAGTCGCCACCCGGCCTACCGGATCAGTGACGCTGAGCCGGAGGCAGGGTGGCGGCGGGCTAGAGCGGGTCTCGACTGCCTGCCGTTTCCCTGGGCGGCCATAGCGGAGCATATGAGTGAAGCTTACGTGCGATATATTTAACACTCGTGTCAGTACACCGGCCGTGATCAATGCGACACTGGATAAACTCAACGATAAATTCGCCGATAGGCGCGCAAAACACTTGGGATACCCATACAATCTCGACTTTGATGCCTGGCCAATCTCTCAGTTCTGCAAATTTTTTATCAATAACTTGGGCGACCCCTATGTCGGTTCACACTATGCGACTGAGGTTTGTGGCGTAGAGCGCGAGGTGGTCGACTGGTTCACTCGGATCTGGGAATGTGCCGATCCAGAAGAATACTGGGGAGTGGTGGGCGCGAGCGGAACTGAGGGCAATTTGTGGGCCCTATACCTTGCGCGAGAGACTCTTGGTAATCCGGTTCTGATACACTCCACAGAGGCGCATTATTCGGTCCCAAAGGCGGCGAAAATCCTCCGGATCGAGGCCTTGACGTGCGAGGCCGACCATACCGGCGCCATCTGTCCGGATGCTCTGCGGGAAGTCGTTCAGGCAAATCGCCATCGCTGCGTCATTCTCGCATTGACCTGTGGAACGACCATGAAAGGGGCGCACGATGATATTGCGTCCTGCATCAGCGTTCTGGACCAAGTCGGGATCGATCCGAGTCGGCGCTTCGTCCACGTCGATGGCGCCCTAAATGCAATGGTCCTTCCCTTCGTCGATGGCTTACCGAGTGGTATCCGTCCCTCGTTCCGGCACGGGATCGACAGTATGTCAACCTCGGGCCACAAGATGATCGGCACGCCGATGCCCTGCGGCATCCTCGTAGTCCAACGCGAACATGTCCGTCGAGTGGCCTCCGCCGTGAGCTACTTGCGCTCTGATGATACTACCTTAATGGGATCGCGAAACGGCCACGCCGTTCTGGCGATATGGAACCGGCTGACGCGCCTCGGTATCGGCGGTTTCCGTCATTTTGCCCGAACCTGCATCGAGCGCGCGGATGGCTTTGCCGGAGCACTACGCTCAGCCAGTGTCCCGGTACTGCTCAATCCGTGCTCCTTGACGGTTGTGTTTCCGAAACCATCCGAGAGGCTCGTTAACGAATACCAACTCGCATGTCATGGCAACTACGCCCATGCCATTGTCATGCCAAACGTCAAAGCTGATCTCATTGACCGCTTCGTCGGCGACTATACCGCCGAGTGGCCCTGCAATTCTCGGCAGAGGGTGTTTTCATGAACGCTCATGTACAGCCCCAGTATCACGGCATCGAAGCACCACGGCGCTACAACCACTACCGCTTCGATCGATCCATCACTCGCGAGATCAAGGCCCTTGAGACCGACAATTGGCATGGGCCTCTTTACATCACAAAGGACTATGCGGTGATCGCCGCCTTCGCGTGGCTGGTCATTGGAGTAAGCTGGTGGTTCTATCCCCTGAGTGTGATTGTCATCGGAGCCCGTCAGCGAGGCATCTCCACCATCTTGCACGATTGTGCGCACGGTGTGCTGACAAAAAATCGTGTGCTGAACTTCCTGCTCGGCACGTTGCTGACGGCTTGGCCCCTGTTTCAACGCCACTTCGCCTACAAGGAGTCCCACGTCCACAGCCATCACCCCTACCTCGGGAGAGCCGATGCCGATCCTGACCTGAGGTTTTTCATCGCGGAAGGTGTCTTCACACCCCAAACGGATCGCTCCTTCGTTTGGAAGATCATCATCTTGCCGCTGCTTGGATCGAAAACCTACGGATATCTGAAGTATCTGCTCCGCAACAGATACCGGATGATCCTGGACACCTTCTCTCGCAAGGAGAGCTCAACGCGAGTGAAGCGCGAAGAGACATGGCTTTACGTGTTCGATCGCTGGGGCTTCTACGCGTTCTGGGCTTGTGTCGTAACGCTCGCTCTAGCCTACGGCTCCTTCCAGGAGCTTGTCCTTCTCTGGGTAGTTCCCTACCTGACCTCGTTTCACATCATCGGCTGGTTCATCGAGATGTCCGAGCATTGCAGCTCCATCGACCGCCGAACCGTAGATCTGGAAATGACCCGGAATCGCCGCAGCCGTCATATCGAGAAGTGGCTGACCGCGATCAACGGCGACAACTATCATCTCGATCATCATCTCGATCCAGCGACCCCGCTCTGGCGCTTGCCCGAAGCTCACGCCATCCGCATGAGGGACCCCGCCTATGCGGCGCACTGTTCCGAAGCGGGCGGGATCTTCCAATCTGGCCCAAATGGCGAGCCTTCGATCCTGAAGCTGATCCGCGACCAGAACCGGAAGCGCTTTGCCGCAAGAGCGGGATCGCGGGCCTGAACACTATCCATCGAGAACAATGTGTCTCCGGAGCACTCGAAGTTGACCAAACTCCAAAAAGATGGCCCTGCAACACGATTGGAGCCGACGCCGGCTCTTCATGCGGAAACGACGGTTCTGCATGGGGGCTATCGCTGTGATCCGGCGACCCTGGCGACGACTGTACCGATCTATCTCTCGAACGCCTATGCGTTCGAATCCATTGACCATGCATCGGACGTCTTCGATCTCCGCCGGCAGGGGCGTACCTATTCGCGGTTGATGAACCCGACGACGGATATATTCGAACAACGTGTCGCGGCTCTCGAGGGTGGCGTCGACGCCTTGGCAACCTCCTCGGGACAGGCCGCGATAATGCTTGCGATCCTGAACATTGCTGTTACCGGGGACAATATCGTGAGCTCCGCGCACCTGTATGGCGGGACAATCAATCTGCTCGCCAGCACGTTTCAGCGGCTCGGGATCGAAACGCGCTTCGTCGATCCGAGTGATCCCGAGCGCTTCCGCGAAGCCTCGGACCACCGCACTCGCTGTTGGTTTGCGGAAGGGCTTCCCAACCCGAAGCTCAGCCCCTTCCCAATCGTCGAAGTGGGGGCGATCGCGCATGAAGTCGGAATTCCGCTGATCATCGACAACACGATGACCCCCCTCATTTCACGCCCTCTCAAGCTTGGCGCCCATCTAACCGTGCAGTCCACTTCCAAATATATTTGCGGCCACGGCACCACGATTGGCGGCATTATCGTCGACGGCGGCACCTTCGACTGGGCTGCTTATCCCGAGCGCTTTCCGTTGATGACACGTCCTGATATCTCCCATGGCAACATACTCTGGCTTGATGCTGCGCGCGGTCTGCCCGGCCCATATGGGGCCAGCCCGTTCCTGCTCAAGATGCGCAACACGCTCATGCGCGACTTTGGACCCTGCCCGTCCCCGTTCTCATCTTTTCTCTGCATCCAAGGGTTGGAAACGCTGCCTTTGCGAATGCCGCGACATTGCTCCAATGCCCGGCAGCTGGCCGACTATCTTAAGGCGCATCCTGGTGTTGTCGACGTGAAGTATCCGGCTTTTGGCGGAACCGTCGAACGGCATCGCGCCGTGCAGAACATGGGCGATCATGGCGGCCCCATGATCGTTTTCGATATCGCTGGAGGCATCGAGGCCGGGGGGCGTTTTATCGAGAGCCTGCGACTCGCCTACCACGTCTCAAATATTGGCGACGCGAGAACGCTCGCCACGCATCCAGCCTCGACGACTCATGCTTCGGTTCCCCGCGAGGCGCGCCTTGCTGCCGGGGTTTGCGATGGAACAGTCCGCATCTCCGTCGGACTTGAGCATATCGATGATATCATCGCCGATATCGGGCAAGCCCTTGGGGGCGCCTGATTTGACCGCGATTGCAGACAGAAGTCCGGTGATCGTCGGTGTCCTTTCTAACCGCCAGACAGTGGACAGCGTCGGCTATGAGACGGTGCGCATCCGTTATCTCGAAGCCCTGCGTTCAACTGCGCGTGTTTTGCCGCTCGTCATCCCGGCCGGACTTGAGGAAGAGAGTTTGCAGACCTGCTTTTCGGTCCTCAACGGGGTGCTGCTGACCGGGGCGGAGTCGAATGTCTCGCCCTCGTTTTATGGGGGGCCAGAAGCTTGTCCAGAGACGCTCGATCTCGACCGGGATCGGACAAGTATTGCTGCGATCAAGATTGCTCTGTCGTCCGGCATTCCGCTGTTCGGAATCTGCCGTGGGTTGCAGGAACTCAACGTCGCGCTTGGTGGTACCCTCTCAAGTGACCTTTCGGAAGGTCAAGGTCGGATCACTCATGTGGAAGACCTCACACTCCCGCGCGACCTTCAATACGCCTGCTCGCATGCAATTCGAGCCGAAGGCCGAGGTTACATTGCCCAGTGCATCCGTCGCTCGCAAAAGAAACCGGTCCTGGTCAACACCCTGCATCGGCAGGGGATCGCGCGTTTGGCTGATGGCCTTGAGGTCGATGCGCGATGCATGGACGGCGTCATCGAAGCTGTCTCCGTAAAGGGCGCGGCAACGTTTGCCGCCGCCGTGCAATGGCATCCTGAATGGTTTCACGCAGAGGATCCACTTAGCGTCGAAATCTTCCGTGCATTCGGCGAAGCCTGCCGCTCCCACATGATAGCAATGAAGTCACAGCCATGAAGAATGCTTATTGGTCGTCGATCCTTGGGGCCGGTTTCGCCCTTCTTGCAGCTCTGTCCAATGGAAGCGTCGGGGTGCTTTCCCGGTCCGCCTTTAATGAAGGGCTCGACCCCACCGCGGTCGCATTCTGGCGTTGCGGCATTGCGCTTTCGCTACTTTCGATCGTCATCCTTTTGAGGTCTGGAGGCTTGGCTCGACTCCGCGCCGCTTTCACGGGATCGTGGAAGATCGCCGTCTGCTCTACGCTTGGCATCTTCACGCTTTATCATTTCGAAACCCAAGCTTTCGCCTACACGCCGATTCCACTTGTTGCCATCCTTGTTTTCACTGGCGGCCTTGGTGCAATCGCGCTCGACATCCTCATACTTAAGGAAAGGGTGACCACGCGAAAGGCGTTCGCCATGACGATGGTTTTCCTTGGAGGCTACTTCCTGATTGCCGGCGACGGCATGATGGCTGGAAGCATTATCGGCATTTGCCTCGCCCTTATCGCAGGGCTAGGCTACGCCAGCTTTATTTTCGCTTGGAAATTCTTCAAGCTTCGCTCGACCCTAGAAACTTTCTGGTGGTTCCTGGCTTATGGCTTTGCCATGCTCGCCGTTCCCTACGCTTGGAGCGGCGCGCCAATCCCGTCAGTGAACACCGTTCCAGCTTTGTTAGCGCTGGGGATTATCCCCTCGTTCTGCGGTTTCTACTGCACGATCCTCGCCCTTCAGCATGTCGAGGCTTACAAGACGCAGGTCATCGAATCGAGTGAGCCATTCTTTTCCGCCCTCTTCGCAGCCGTGTTCTTCGGCGAATGGCTGACGGGTCCAGGAATGCTCGCGGCATTGGCCATCATTGTCGGTGCGTTGATCACATCCGTGCCTGAACGCGGCGCCATCTCCATTCAAATACGCCCAATTGGCGAAGGGGAGTAGGGCACCGTTTCCATTATTTCCAAGGACCAATATGCCTATGGACCGCAGGCGGCTATTGCATGGACAGATTGGTCAAGATCGAGGTCGACACGCCGGAGGCACTGGACAGCGCGTTGGCACCGGCGTCGACGCGTGTCGATCGAAGAGCTGGTGGGTGACGATGGTCGGTGGCCCGGCGGTAAACAAGGCGTCCTGGCATGTAACGCCCAGGACAGCGCCAGCGATTGCCGCGATCGGGTCGACTTCACCTCGGTCGGATGGATCATACAAAGGGTGCAGATTTCTCGCTATCGGGCTGGACACACAAGGTTGCTGGGAGGAGGGTAGTTCGTGTTGGAAGATCATCTGTCGACTTCAAAAGGGAGGCGCCCCGACATGCAGAGCCCTCTCAGTTCACTACTTAGATCAGACCAGCAGCGCCAGTCCCAAACTCGAACGCTAAGCGGCTACCGCACTAAGTCCTGCTCTCGAAATCACCCATGACCCGACGATACGACATTGAGAAGACGCCCGAAGGCTCGTGGGACATTATCGACGTGTTCACCGGGCAGCCGGTTGTCGAGGTAGGCGTCCCTTTGATCGACATGTCCATCGACGAAGCCGACGATCTGGTCCACCTTCTCAATTGTCGCGACAGGGAACAGCGGTCGGACTCTTAGGCTCCGGTCGCTCAAAATTCCGACCACGCCCCCCTATATGTGAGCTGTCCGCTTGGCCGGTTTCGTACGGTTTCAATCATCCATTGATGTCTCGTCGCGGGACGCGCAATATCGAATTTCGTTGGCGTCTTTGGGTACGAGGGCAGAATGAACGTCATCCGTAAAGTCCGCCCAATTTCTACGGCAGAGCAGGTGGTTGCCTTACTTCTCGACCGGTCGGATCATGGGGACATTGTATCGATCAAAGCTACAATGAAAGGAGCTCGCGATGCTGCACCATATCTGGTGGAAAGCGACGAAGAACTAACCGAGGTTGTCGTGACGGAGGCAACCGTCCGCGGCCTGTTCGTTGCCTTTGACAGCCGAGAGTAGCCTCATGGCTCTCCATTGGTTCAACCCTCCCGTCTACGTTAGGACCCACCGCCCCGGAGTTCGGTTTGGGGTCAGCCACGTCGAGGGTGCCGCCGACCAGCTTCTAAAGTGGAGCAACAAGGAGCCTAGGTGGGATTACGCGGTGCGCGTTTGTATGGCCACTCTCGCCCGTAAGGCATTCGCGGCGGCTGCCAAGGAGGAGAAGAGTTTTTGCCAATGACTAGCGCGTAACCGGTCAGCCGGTCACTGCATGTCCGACACGTAGCCACCGACGAACAGTGTGGTCGGCCCCTTACACGCCTGGAAGGGTTGGCATCACGCGACCCAGCAACGACGCCAGTATGTCCAGCTAGCAGCTAGCCCTTCGCCGTCCTTATTGGCTCGATCCTCGGTCTGCTGCTCGGCTAGCCCAAAGACAGGCTGAAGGTCGCGGGTCTCATCGCGGTGAAAGGCGGAGACGACGAGTAGCTTAGGTTGCTTTCCGATGAGTTCCTCGACTTAGGCCTTGGTCGCCCTGGGTGGCCCAAGCGCGAACGGCGTCGAGCGGGCACTGCATCCGGCATAGATGCCTATTTGATGCCAATCGGCAACGCCGTGCACTTCCTTCACGCGATCCCTTTTCCTCCACCCAACTCCCGGCGCCAAAAAACGCCTCTCGGCCAAGTTTGCCAGCGTCGGATATAGATCGGGACAGTCTGCCCGCCGCGGTTGCCCTGTTTCGCGGATTTTCGACCTGGTGCGGCACCGCTGATCTTAATGAGCCTATACCGCTTCCGTTTCACTGCCCGATTTAGGGGGTGAGATCCAAGGCATTACAGCAGCCGGGTCTTCCAGTATGCAAGCCCGCTTGGCGAAGCTGATGAACGCCTGACGGACCACGCTGACCGGCTTGTAGCCGTCGTGCGCATCGTAGCACGCTTTGAGTGCAGTCTTGTGGATCAAATCTCGACGGCTTTCGGGCCATTCTTCGAGAAAATCAATGGCGCCATCGATGCTGACAATTTCTCGCACAATGCAATTCCCGTCCTTGACGAAAACGGGGCTGCTGAATGTGGTGGCGTTCATCAAATCCCTCGAATTTTTTGAACGGCTCAATTTTCTGAGAAGGCCGCTTCAGCAACCATCGCAGAACGTGATGTCATGCCGATGACGGTGGAAAGCACGCTCGATGCTCATCCTCAGCCTTCGCGCCGTCACCGACTTCACCTGGAATGAGCCAAGCTCATCGCAAAGGGATGTCCGCTCCCACCATGACACTTTAGAAAACGACCCACACCACTAGACAAAGTTCCACACGGTATGAGTGGCCGTGCGCCCGACGGCAGCGATGGGTTTCGGGTACCCGCGAAAACATTACGCTGCCTCGAATGTGAAAGCCGGTGTTCCAGCGTGGGTGGGCAAGGCGACTGCGGCCGCGGTATTCGCCTCGCGTTCAGGCCCGTCCATCGGCCGGAATAAAAGGTTCTTAAATGCGAGGCCTTCAAAAAGCTCGGGCGCTCCATCCTTGTCCTCGGGCTATCCGCTCGACAGTCTTGGAGGCAAATCGCAGCTTCGTCGCTCCAGGAAGGGAAGCAAGAACATCGAGATGCATCTCTGACGCGGTCCATGCACAAACTGCAGTCGAAGGCACATCAACGTCTGCGTCAGGTATGTTTGGATAGTGTCTAATCGAGAATTTACATGGATCTTATCACATCAATCAGTGGATCATGCGGAAGGGCGGTCGATTCTATTGTGCGCGAAAGAGTCTTTCCGTGATGTGAGAGGCTCGCTCGCATTTCGCGATCTGTAATTGCCAGCTCTAAGACCGACGCCAACTCGGCCACATTGTTGGGGTCTTGGGCGCGCAGGACGTTTGTCCGATCCGCCAGCTCGGCGGCGAAAGACACCTTCGAACAAATCTCACCGCTCAATAACAGCGGCGTGCCACATGCCAGCACCTCACGCGGAATCTGAGGCCCATGAAACGCGATTGGAAAATTGTTTTCCAGGAACGTGATCACCGAGCAGGACCTTATGAAAGCCGAAACTTCCCACGGAGGAAGCGGTGGCAGAATGATCGTTCGACCCCGCAGTCGTTTCTTTGACGCAAGGTGGTTGAATGCATGAGCAAAGCGATCAGGCGCGGCACTCCACAGCGCACGATAGGCGACCGGGAGGTTTCGATCCGCGAGGAGGTCCAGCGCATCAATTAGGCTGTAGGTCCCTTTCGCTATCCCGATCTTCCCGTAACTGCCGACAATCGGATCTGAGCACCTCAACCCTTCCCTATTCCAATCGGTCAGCATCTTCAGGAAGTCGCGTTCGAAACCGTAGTTGCTGAAGAAAGCCTCCGCCTCTTCGACAAGTGCCTCAAAGTCAAATCGAGTAGGCTCCCAGAAGGAATCATCGAGCCTCCTGCCGCGAGCTTGGACCAGGCTTTCGCGTCTGACGCCCGCATCCAAGACAATCTGCACCGCATCCTGCTTTTTGCTCGCCATCACACGGCTTGCCGACGCTAAGCAGTGGTCATAGAGTGGCCCTAAATCGGCAACCTTCCTCAATCGACCCAGGTCGCTTCCGGCATGCCGCAATATGACCGGTGTGTCGGCCAATCGACCAAAGATCGAAGCCGCAACGCCATAGGGTTCAAGATACCATCCAATCACCAAGTCTGGCGAACGCGACTTCGCGGCGGCGATGGCGTTTCCTAAAAGTTGGCTGAGGTACGGCGGTGCCCATGGAATGTAAGAGAGCCTTGGCACCGCCTCAAGCTGCCGAATCTCAAGCTTTCCCGCGAAGCCAGCAACCGTCGCATCTATGCTGGAGGCCGATCCCATTTGCCGAAATCCGTAGCCCATACTGTTGGCGTTCGAGATGAAGGTTACCGTATGGCCGGCGGTCACAAGATCGGTTGCCGCTATCCAAGTTGCCTTGGAAACGCCCCCCTGGATAGGAGGCATCTTTCCGAACATCAAAATATGCATGGCCCGTGCCCCTCGTTCTCAGCTGAGTACTCGGCCGAACGGCTCGGCCGATCTGGGGTCGAGCAATTCGACGCGCTCCTTCTAAAAAGTTTCGCTTCAGGTAACGCATCCTGCGTTGCAGCCGTTGCAGCCGTCGCAGGAAGCCTCTGTGTTGTGAGGTGAGCGCTTCGGCTTGGGCCAATACGGTGGGGGCGGCTCTTCCCCGTAGACTGTTCTGTAGTCCTCCAGGAAAGCGAGGTACCGGTCGATGGTACCCTGCTTAGCTACGCCATCGGGTTCCGGAATATGGTGCAGGAACCTGCCCGCCACCTCTTCGCAAAATCGAGCGTAGTCTCGAGTGAAGATGACGAACATGTGCCATAGGTCATCGACTGCGCCCATCATCCCGTATGACCGGCCATGCTGTCGGGCGGTCGCGCAGAGTGCCAAGAAACGGACAAGTTCGCGGCGATGGTCCTCTGCAACGGCTTGTGAGAAGCCGTACTGTCTCCGGTACCTCGCGAGCACAACAGAAAGATCGAATCGTTCCGCGACTGCGGTTCGACGCAAGGCGTCTTGGATGAACCCGTCCTCTTGGGCGTATCCGTGCGGAGCACCTGTGGCGGGTTTGTCGTCAATTGATGGCGATTGCTGGACAGCCGCGATGCTTGACACGTCACGGCGGCCTGTAACGAGTGTTGCTTCAGTCATAAAAGTCTCCTTTTCGTCATCCTCTGTTCGCACTTGACCTGTCTGTGAGAACAGCTCTTGATCTAGCGACAGCACCATCGCCGGATAGGTGGCCTCTGACGTCTCTGTGGCGCCTCCAGACCTTCACAAGCAAGGAATGGCCCAACGAAGAGTTCAGTACTTTGGGGGCGCTGCTTGAGCGAAGCATAGACCTAGCCTTGCGGCCTTGTATCGGTGGCGAATCCACTCTTGATCCAAGTCGATCCCGTTCCTGATCCGTGTGAGGCGCTTTTGCCTTCCTCCGACGCGGATCTTTCAAGGATGCCTTTATGGCGGTGGTGCCCCGGCAGCTCGATGAAGGGCCCGTTCGATTTCGCCAACAGATCGACCGCTTCCTTCGCGCCGCTGCCGTGCAAGGCCAACATGTTGGACGGATTGACCGACAGAACACCCTCCGCCGACAGCTGACGCATGTAGGCGACATCGGTCACCTTCAGCGCGGCTTTCAGATAGTAGCTCGTCGAATTGCGAGCGATGAGATGACTTTCCTCGCCAAGCGTAGACGATCTCGGTGATGGAGCCCCCGATCCAGCGATCCGTGACGGATCGGAAAAAACAGCTACGCCCTCATTGGCCTCGGCGGACGAAGCGGCGGACAGCAGAACGCCGAGCATCGGCGCGAGCACTGAGTGGAAATGAAAAGCAATACGCATTGGTCTTACCTCACGCGGCGGACGGGTTGGGAATGCGCGGCAGGTTCTCGACCAGGAACCGCCAGTCGCCGCGCTCGCGTTCGCCTTCCTGGCGCGTGCCGAAGAACTGGATGATCATCTTGCCGTCGGCGCCATAGGCTTCGAGTGACGTGACGTGGCCGTCCCTGGTCGGCTTGCGCACGGCCCAGACCTCGCGGATGTGGTTGGTCCTGAGATGCAGGTGGAAGGTCTCGTCGAGGACATTGATCCTGAACCCTATCGGCTTGACCGACTTGATCGGGCCGGAATGGATCTGGATGCAGCCACGATTGCCGACAAAGCACATGATCGGCATCTCGCCATCGGCCGCGTGTTCGAACATGGCGCCAACGGCATCGTTGTCGAGCAGCCAGGCGTAGTCCTGGCCGACCATGCGCATCGCCTGGCAGCGGCTGAGCTCCAGCGTCTTCAACATGCCGAAGAACTGATGCACGTCCGTCAGCCGGCTCCAGTGCTCGCGCAGGTCCTCGACCGTGGCCGCTTGGTCCGGAACCCCTGCGTCCTCATCGATTCCGCTCGCCTGAGCCGACACGATCGGCTCCTGGTTTGAGGATTCGAATTCCGCCACCAGCTTCTGGTAGGCATAGAGGTTTGAGGCGGGCCTGAGATGCACCCTGTGCACCGCCTCGCCGGTGGAATCGAAGAACTGCAGGCTGCGGCGGATGTTGCCGCCATCGCGCTTCTCGACGGCGAAGCCATAAGCCCACGCTTCCGGGAAGATGCGCAGGTCGATGTCGTCGCCGAGCACCATGGCATGCTGGTTGCCGGTGACCACGTTGTCGTAGACGCCGATCTTCTCGTGCACGGCACTTTCATTGCGGGTCAGCGCCATCACCTCGCCGACCGCTTCAAGGCCGGTCAGCAGATCATTGACGCGGGGCTCGATGCGCACCGCGCCGAAACCGCAATGCGCCGCAACCAGTTCCGCTTCCGAAATGCCCAACTGGGCGGCGAGATCGTGCTCGCGTATATTCGGCATGTCTTCCCGCGCCCGCCGGATTTCGGCCGGCGAGCGTTTCACGCGCTGGTCCATGTCGTCCACCTGTCTGCCTTCTGTCTGCACACTTGCGTCGCTGATCCGCCCGCTTGTTGAGGATCAGCTGCCCTGCCGGGTGATCTTCAGCCGACAGAGCGCGCCGTAATGCTCGATCCCGATCACGTGCTCGCCCAGGAACAGAGTGTTGCTGGAGAGCGTGCGCATCGCCGTCGGCATCCCCTTGAAACCGGGCGTGCCGCCTGAATGGCGAAACGCAATGACACTGACCGGCAAATGCCGGTCGAATGCGATCTCAAGCCGGTCAATGGCCACCAGGCGGTGATGAGCGATTGTGGGTGTCGACGCCAATCGGCCGATGGGGCATTCGGATTTCGCGGGCGATGCTGCTTTCCCATAGAAAGCGGATCTGACCCAGACCTGACATGTTGCTTTCCTTCCTTCGTTCCATCCGTCGCGAGGGGACGCCCGCGAGACGATTATCGGCCGGCGGTTGTTGCCGCCTCGCCCAAGGGAGCTTCAAAAGTCGTGCCAATTGCGCCGAAGCAAGCTCAGAAAAAATCTCTGCATGCTATTCAATGGTTTACGTCAGAGTGGAGCAGGAACTCAGGCCGAGCAGTCCCATGTCGCGGACTCAACAAACGCGACAGTACGTGTCGGCTGCCCGACGTCTTCCCAGCAATGGCGCACAAAGATTCATCGCAGTGTTAGAGAGATCGCGCTGTTTTGAAACGGTTTTTTCCATTGGCACGGTCCATGCGGGGTGATCTGCAAACCGTCACGGACTGAGGAGAAATCGAACCATGATTACGCTCACCGACAACGCTGTTGCCGCCGTCAAGACCGCTCTTTCCCGCGCCAGCGAGCCGGCGGAAGGCTTTCGCATCATGGTCCAGGCCGGCGGCTGCGCCGGCTTCAAATACTCAATGGGCCTGGAGAGCGTCTCGCGCGAGGGCGACGCGATCATCGAGACCGACGGGGTCAAACTGTTCGTGGACGCAGGCTCTCAACCCCATGTCGCCGGCACGACCGTCGATTTCGTAACCGGACTCGAATCCTCCGGCTTTGTCTTCGACAACCCCAACGCGCGGGGGAAGTGCGACTGCGGCAAGTCTTTCAGTTGATCGCCTCAGATTTCGAGAAGGCCATGTTGGACTATAGCGGGACAAGGTCAAGGAATACTCCTTCAGGCCGAAGAATGCTGGCGTTCTGGAAACGGCCAATGCAGCCTGTGCGGTCGGCGCGATCGCCTGCGGCAATGCGCTTGAAATGATCAGCACCGATCCGGTGACGGAAACGTTCAAAGCCGCAGAATTCCAGACCTTCGGCCGCGGCGACGCTGCAGCAAATTTGACTGATCGAAGACGCTGGCGCGGGCACTGTGAATGTCGGCGGCGACCGGGCCTACGTCAAACCGTCGGCGTCTGCCAGGGCGCCTGCGTCACCAGCAACGGCAAGTGCCGGAGGCTCAATGCGAGCGGCCTGGCGCTTCGCATCGTTCCGGCCAACTGAGGATCGCACACATGAGGACTGTCTATCTTGACAACAACGCGACGACACGGGTCGATCCGGAGGTCGTTCAAGCGATGTTGCCGTTCTTTACGAATCAGTTCGGCAACCCTTCGTCGACGCACGGTTTTGGCGCCTCAGTTGGTGCAGCGGTGAGAAAGGCGCGACAGCAGTTGCAAGCGCTGATCGGCGCGGAATTCGACGATGAGATCACCTTCACCTCGGGCGGGACGGAAAGCGACAATGCAGCGATTCTTTCGGCGCTCGAGGAGATGCCTAACCGAACAGAGATCGTGACTTCCGCCGTCGAGCATCCGGCCGTGCTGGCGCTCTGCGCGCATCTTGAGAAGACGCGCGGCGTCAAGGTGCACAGAATTCCAGTGGATCGCCACGGCCGGCTCGACCTCGACGCCTACAGGGCCACCCTCACCCCACGGGTGGCAATCGTCTCGATCATGTGGGCGAACAACGAGACCGGTACGATCTTCCCCGTGGCCCAGCTTGCTGAGATGGCCAAGGAAGTTGGCGCCCTTTTCCATACCGATGCCGTACAGGCGGTCGGCAAGCTTCCGATGGACTTGAAATCGACCGCAGTCGACATGCTGTCGCTCTCCGGCCACAAGCTGCATGGCCCGAAAGGGATCGGAGCACTCTATCTAAAGCGTGGCGTGCGCTTCTGCTCGCTGATCAAGGGGGGTCACCAAGAGTACGACCGGCGCGCGGGCACCGAGAACACGCCCGGCATAGTCGGGCTCGGCGTGGCGGCAGAACTCGCCTCGAAATTCATGGATGACGAGACCACACGGGTAAAGTCGCTCCGCGACCGCCTTGAGAACGGGGTTGTCCAGCGCATCCCGAACACCTTCGTCACTGGCGATCCGCTGGAGCGGTTGCCGAACACCGCAAACATCGCCTTCGAATATATCCAAGGCGATGCAATCCCAATTCTCCTCAGCCGCGTGGGCATCGCCTGTTCGGCCGGCTCCGCCTGTAGCTCCGGCTGCCTGGAGCCGAGCCATGTCTTGAGGGCCATGAACATGCCACACGGGGTCGTCCGCTTTTCCTTCGCGCGCGACAACGGCGAAGAGGACGTCGACCGGGTGCTTGAGGTCATGCCCGCAATCGTGGAGAGGCTGCGTGGCGTTCGCAATTCTGGGCCGGGCAAGCGAAGTGCCGAAGACCTTCAATCGGGTCTATGCCCCGGCGCCGGAGGAACCGGTAGTCGCTCATGAACCGTCAGGTCTTTCTCAACGATACGACCTTGCGCGATGGCGAGCAGGCACCCGGCGTCGCCTTTGCGACGGCGGAAAAGCTGGAGCTCGCAGAGTCTCTTGCCGCGGCCGGCGTCCCAGAGATCGAGATCGGCACCCCGGCCATGGGCGGCGACGAGATCGAAACAATTCGCGCCGTGGTCGCGAGGCGTCTCCCGGTTCGGCTCACCGCCTGGTGCCGGATGAGATCGCAGGATCTCGAGGCGGCAATCGAGAGCGGCGTCACAGCCGTCAATCTGTCGCTGCCTGCGTCGGACATCCAACTCGCCGCCAAGCTCGGCCTCGATCAGACGGCAGCGCTCCAGATCATCGAACATATGGTCGGGTGCGCAGCCGCCCGCGGCCTTTTCGTTGCCGTGGGTTGCGAGGATGCCTCGCGCGCCGATCGGGATCATCTCGCGCGCGTCATCGAGACGGCCGCGCGCGCCGGCGCAAGCCGCGTCAGGCTGGCTGACACGGTCAGCGCTCTCGACCCCTTTTCGACCTTCGAAATTGTCGCCCGGGTCGCGGCGCAGTCTCCCATCGACCTCGAATTTCATGGCCACAACGATCTCGGCCTCGCTACCGCCAACACGCTGGCCGCCATCCGCGCCGGTGCGCGCCACGCGTCCGTCACCGTCCTCGGGCTCGGCGAGCGCGCCGGCAATGCCGCGCTGGAAGAAGTAGCCACCGCGTTGACCGTCCTCGACGGCACAGATACCGGCATCGACCTGAGCGCATTGCCCGACCTCGCCGCCCATGTGGCGCGGGCCGCTCGCCGGCCGACAGCAGCCATCAAGCCGGTCGTCGGCGCCGATGTTTTCACCCACGAATCCGGCATCCACGTCGCAGGGCTGCTGAAGGACTCGCGTAGCTATCAGGGGCTCGACCCGGCTCTCGTGGGCCGCTGCCGGCGTATCGTCATCGGCAGGCATTCCGGCGTCACGGCGATTGCCCATGTGCTGAGCGAAAACGGCCGCGATCTCGACCCGGATCTGGCAGCCGCTATGGTGTCCCGCGTCCGCCGGAAGGCGGCCGAGACAAAATCGACCGTCACCGCAACTCAATTGGTCGAGCTCTACGATAAAATGACCAGCCAGGCATGCCTCGCTGGTTCAGCCCATTTCATTGCTCCAACCGCGGATTGCGCGCAGGTCAGCCCTGCGACGAACGCACCGACACCACAGTTTTCCGACCAGGGAGAATGCAATGAATTGTTCCGCTGACAGCCGCCCCATCGATGCCACTGACATCCTCGCACGACTGAAGGGCCTGTCGGCTGCGGAGGAATTCTTCGCAGTCCTTGGCGTCTCCTATGACCCGAAAGTGCTGAATGTCTCACGGCTCCATATCATGAAGCGCGTGGGCCAATACCTTGCCGAAGAAGATTTCTCCGGTCTGCCTGACCAGGTAATCGCCGCGCGGGTGCGCGCCACGCTGGAACGCGCCTACGAGGACTTCGCGATTTCCTCGCCGCTCACGCACCGGGTCTTCAAGGTGCTCAAAGATCACGATCCGAACAAACCCGCCACGCCGGGCCGCACCTTCGTCCCGTTCGACTCCGTCCTGAAGCGGTTCGGAAAGGAATGAGCGCGACACGGTTGCGACGCGACAATGTCGAGAAGCCGACAAATCCGAACATCACGACGGCGCCATCAGAAGCAACCAATCGAATTTCTGGAAAAAGGGGCACGCAAAACAGTTGGCACAAATGATGCGGCCGAGAAGATGAACCGCCAAGCCCGCATCCGGATGGGAGCCTAGAGAAACGGCCAATGCACATCGTAATCTGCATCAAGCAGGTGCCGGACTCGGCACAGATACGGGTCCATCCGGTGACGAACACGATCATGCGCCAGGGTGTGCCGACCATCATCAACCCTTACGACCTGTTCGCCCTCGAAGAAGCACTCAGACTGCGCGACGCCTATGGCGGCGAGGTCACTGTGCTCACTATGGGTCCGCCCATGGCAGAGGACGCGCTACGCAAGGCGCTCGGTTACGGCGCCGACCGTGCGGTGCTCTTGACCGACCGCTATTTTGCCGGCTCCGACACGCTGGCGACTTCATTCGCTCTTTCTCAGGCAATCGCGAAGGTTGGCGAGACATTCGGCGCGCCAGACATCGTCTTCACCGGCAAGCAGACGATCGATGGCGACACCGCCCAAGTCGGGCCCGGCATAGCCACGCGCCTTGATCTCTTGCAACTCACCTATGTCGCGAAGATCGCCTCTATCGATCTCGCTGCGCGCGAGATCAAGGTCGAGCGCCGCTCCGAAGGCGGCACGCAGATGCTGAAGAGCAGGCTCCCTTGCCTCATCACCATGCTGGAAGGCACAAACGAGATCCGCCGGGGCTCGATCGAGGACGCCCTGTGCGCCGCGCGCAGTAAGGTCATGAAGTGGAGTGCGGCCGACGCCGGCATTGAGGACCTCACCAGATGCGGCCTGCGCGGCTCGCCGACGGTCGTCAAGCGCGTTTTCGCTCCTGCTGCGCGGGCGGAAAAGGCGGTGCAAATCGACACCGCGGAGAAGACGTTGCGCGATACCGCTGACGAACTCATCGCAGCAATCTTCACCCGCCAGCCGGCGCTGGAACATGAGCTCGCCTTCAACAGCGGCGCGTGAGGACCAGGAGCAGACAATGTCGACCGTGAACCGAGAAACCCCTCGCCCTGCCGCCGGCCGTGCCGGCATAAAGAAGGAACTGCCCGACCATTTCAAGGACTACCGGCACGTCTGGGTGTTCATCGAGCTCGAACGCGGCCAAGTCCATCCGGTATCATTCGAGCTGCTCGGCGAAGGCCGCAAGCTGGCCGACAAGCTTGAGGTCCAGCTTGCTGGCGTCGTGCTCGGCCCGCCCGGAGAGGCCATCGGGAACGCCATTGCCGAAGCCTTCGCTTATGGCGCCGACCTTGTCTACATCGTCGAGGCGCCACTGCTCGCCGACTATCGGAACGAGCCTTTCACCAAGGCGATGACGGATCTGGTCGCTACCCACAAACCCGAGATTCTTCTTCTCGGTGCGACCACACTCGGCAGGGATCTTGCCGGCTCCGTGGCGACGACTTTGCAGACAGGGCTCACGGCCGACTGCACCGAGCTCGACGTGGATACCGACGGTTCGCTCGCCGCGACCCGTCCGACTTTCGGCGGTTCCTTGTTATGCACGATCTATACGCTCAACTATCGGCCGCAGATGGCGACGGTGCGACCGAGGGTCATGCCCATGCCGCAGCGGGCGGATAAGCCGGTCGGGCGTGTCATCCAGCACAAGCTGTCGATCACCGAGGACGAGATCGTCACCAAAGTCCTCGGTTTCCTGTCGGATAGCCAGTCGGCAAAGGCCAATCTCGCCTATGCCGACGTCGTGGTCGCGGGAGGTCTGGGTCTCGGCGCGGCGGAGAACTTGCAGCTTGTGAAGAATCTCGCGCGAGCGCTCGGCGCCGAATATGGCTGTTCGCGCCCGATGGTCCAGAAGGGCTGGGTGGCGGCTGATCGGCAGATCGGCCAAACTGGCAAGACCATCCGGCCGAAGCTTTACATAGCGGCGGGGATTTCCGGTGCGATCCAGCACCGGGTTGGCGTCGAGGGGGCCGATCTCATCGTGGCCATCAACGCCGACCCGAACGCGCCGATTTTCGATTTCGCCCACCTCGGGATCGTCACTGATGCGATCCGGTTCCTGCCCGCACTGACGGAAGCCTTCACGCGGCGGCTGTCGCCGCACAATCGCGATAAGCTTGCGAGCTAAGGGAGATGGACATGATCGAAGAAAAATTCGACGCCATTGTCATCGGGGCCGGCATGTCCGGGAACGCTGCTGCTTACACCATGGCAAGCCAAGGCCTGAAGGTGCTGCAGTTGGAGCGCGGTGAATATCCGGGCTCCAAGAATGTCCAGGGTGCCATCATGTACGCGAACATGCTGGAGAAGATCATCCCGGATTTCCGGGATGATGCACCGCTCGAGCGGCATTTGGTTGAACAGCGGCTTTGGGTGATGGACGATACGTCCCACACCGGGATTCAATATCGGTCAGACGACTTCAATGAGGCGAAGCCCAACCGCTATACGATCATCCGTGCCCAGTTCGATAAATGGTTTTCGCGCAAGGTGCGCGAGGCCGGCGGGACGGTTCTGTGCGAGACGACCGTGACGGAACTCGTCCGTGATGCCAAGGACAAGGTGGTCGGTGTCCGCACAGACCGGGCCGGCGGAGCGATCTTCGCCGACGTGGTCGTTCTCGCAGAAGGTGTGTCCGGGCTGCTTGGCACGCGGGCCGGCCTGCGCGAGATGCCGAAGCCGCAAACCTTGGCGCTCGCTGTCAAGGAAATGCATTTCCTGCCCGAAGAGGTCATTGAGCAGCGGTTCGGCCTCAAGGGCGATGAAGGCTGCGTGATCGAGGCGGTTGGCACGACTTCCCGCGGCATGGCCGGGCTCGGCTTCCTCTACACGAACAAGGAGTCGATCTCACTGGGCATTGGCTGCCTCGTCTCCGATTTCGCCGTGATGATGGAGAGCCCTTACGTCCTGCTCGATGCCTTAAAAAACCATCCTTCGATCCGGCCGCTGATCGCTGGCTCGGAGGTGAAAGAATATGCCGCGCATCTCATTCCCGAAGGCGGCTACAAGGCGATTCCGCAGCTCTTCGGCGATGGTTGGGTCGTGGTCGGCGATGCCGCGCAACTGAATAACGCCGTTCACCGCGAGGGTTCGAACCTCGCCATGACCTCCGGCCGCATCGCGGCTGAGGCAATCGTCAAGGTCAAGAGCCGCAACGGTCCTATGACCAAACGCAACCTCGCCCTCTACAAAGCCATGCTGGACAAGTCCTTCGTGGTCAAGGACCTGAGGAAATACAAAGACATGCCGGCCTTGCTCCACACCAATTCCTGCAATTTCTTCACGACCTATCCCCGGTTGATGTCGCAAGCCGCGCAGAATTTCATGCGTGTCGACGGCACGCCGAAGATCGAGAAGGAAAAGGCGACCACGGCCGCCTTCATCAAGGCGCGCTCGCGCTGGGGGCTGGTCAGCGACGCGGTCCGCCTGGCATTCGCGTGGCGCTAAGGGGGAGACGAGATGACGATCCCAGTGACGAAGTCACGTGTCGAGGACAAGCTTTTCCAGAACCGCTACCTGGTCGATCCTGGCCGACCGCATATCAAAGTGCGACCGCACGAGAGGCCAAGCGCGAACTTGCTCGCGCTGACCCACGTCTGCCCGGCGAAATGCTATGAGCTGAACGACAAGGGTCAAGTGGAGATCACCCCAGACGGCTGCATGGAGTGCGGCACCTGCCGGATATTGTGCGAGACCAGTGGCGAGATCGAGTGGAACTATCCACGCGGCGGTTTCGGTGTCCTCTTCAAGTTCGGATGACCGGCGCACCCATCGTTTCAAAAGCGTGAATCGTACTGGACCTGAAGTTTCGGCACGTCAGCCGCTGCTAGAATGACCTCTCACATTAAAACGAAGCTAGTGAAAAGTGTGGGTTTCGGAATTCGAATACAAAACGGCGCTTGGGAGGAGCACACCCTGGACGACAACCCCTGAGGTGTTTGCATGGCTCACGTACTGCGAAATCGGGTCGATGAAGTAGGACCTCGGAACATCCTGCCTGAACCACGGATCAACTCCATTCACGAAGTGGATATCTCGCTCAGAGGAATCTACGAGGTATCGAAGATCCTGACCGCCCCCACCCGGCTTGAGATCACGATTGCGAATGTCGTGAATACCCTCTCCTCATTTGTGCAAATGCGTCATGGAACAATCGTCGTCCTGGACGCTAAAATGGAGCCGGAGATCACCGCAACCGCCGACAGCTCCTACCCACTTCAATCAGGAGTTGGCCGCGTCATACCGCAAGCCGCGATAGACCAGATCGTCGCTACGGGGGCGCCGCTCGTCATACCGGATGTTAGCAAGTCCGACCTATTTCAGGCTGACTTTCAACCGTCGGCGAGCGGCGGCACGATCCCAATTGCCTTCATCGGTATCCCGGTAAAGGCTGAGCACGAGATCCTTGGGACATTGTCGATCGACCGTGTCGTTGACGGCGAGACCAGCCCCCCCTGCGACGAGGATGTACGCTTCCTAACCATGGTCGCCAACCTTGTCGGCCGCACCATTCGTCTCCATCACATCCTGAGTATGGATCGTCAGCGGTTCATCGAGGAGCAACGGAGACCGGAGAAATGGCTCGACGAGGAGAGGACCGACCCAGCCCGACATCGGCATGTCAAAATCGACGGGATCATCGGGGAAAGTCCCACACTCAAGCAGGTGCTCGAAACCGTAGAGGTCGTGGCAAGGACTAATTCCACCGTGCTTCTGCGGGGCGAAAGCGGCACCGGCAAGGAATTCTTTGCCCAGGCCATCCATAAGCTTTCACCTCGGGGCAAGAAGGCTTTCGTCAAATTAAACTGCGCCGCACTGTCTGAAAGCGTTCTGGAATCGGAGCTGTTTGGACACGAAAAGGGCGCCTTCACCGGGGCTATCTCCCAGCGTGCCGGTCGATTCGAATTGGCAAATGGCGGAACGCTGCTACTAGATGAAATCGGCGAGATTTCGCCTGCCTTTCAAGCCAAGCTGTTGCGCGTCCTGCAGGAAGGCGAACTGGAGCGAGTGGGCGGCACGAGAACGCTTCAGGTCGATGTCCGGCTCATATGCGCCACCAACAAGGATCTCGAGACGGCCGTCGTAAAAGGGGAGTTCAGGGCCGACCTATATTACCGCATCAATGTTGTGCCAATTATCCTGCCCCCGCTCAGAGAGCGAGCCGGCGATATTCCACGCCTTGCGAATGCCTTCCTCGACCGATTCAACAAGGAGAACCATCGCGAGCTCGCCTTCGCGCCATCGGCGCTTGATCTGATCTCGCAATGCTATTTCCCTGGCAATGTCCGCGAGCTGGAAAACTGCGTGCAAAGGACGGCTACCCTTGCGCGTTCGAGGACGATCACTCCATCGGATTTCGCCTGCAAGAACAGCCAATGCCTTTCGTCGCTCCTTTGGAAAGGACCCGACCGTTCGCATGGCGGCAATGCCATCGACGAGCTCTCCCAGCGTGACACGATGCAGGTTCGGCGCATCGGTGCCTCGGAAGGCGAGGTATCGCCGGTCAAGGTCGTCCACCCGAACGATCCCGCTTGTGCCGCAATGGGCCCGCATCTGACGGAACGCGACCGCCTGACCGACGCGATGGAGAAGGCCGGCTGGGTTCAGGCCAAGGCGGCTCGTATCCTCGGCCTCACGCCCCGGCAGGTCGGCTACGCTCTGCGCCGGCATGGTATCGAGGTGAAGAAATTCTAGGCGTCCTGATGACGTCAAACGTCAGGCCGAAATAGTCTTCCTCACACTCCGCGTGCCCCAAGAGGCCGTACCCTTGGCGACCCGGTTCGCTTGTTCACTGTCGGAAGCCGGACAAAATTGCGCCGGAGAAAACCGACAGAGTCCGACACGGAAAGCCAATTGGTGAACTAAAACCGCTCTTTGAGCTGGCATAGCTCTTGCGCCCTGAACTGCGACGTTACCAGCAACGGAGCCGTTCGATGTCCGCACCCATCATTTCGCTTGAGGGCCTGACCAGCACGACATCCTTCGACCAGTTGCTGGCGACCGCGAAATCCGGTGGCTGCGCATCTTCAACCTGCGGCTTGTCGGGAAAGTCGGGCGACATGAATCCGGCTGTCTGGGAGAAGATCAAGGATCACCCCTGCTTTTCGGAAGAAGCGCATCACTATTTCGCGCGCATGCACGTCGCGGTCGCCCCGGCTTGCAACGTCCAGTGCAACTACTGCAATCGCAAATATGACTGTGCCAACGAAAGCCGGCCTGGGGTCGTTTCGGAAAAGCTGACACCCGACCAGGCGCTACGCAAGGTGATCGCGGTCGCCAACGAGGTGCCGCAGCTTTCCGTACTCGGCATCGCCGGACCGGGCGACGCCTGTTACGACTGGAAAAAGACAAAGGCAACGTTCGAACGAGTTGCCAGGGAAATCCCCGACATCAAGCTGTGCATCTCCACCAATGGGCTGGCGCTACCGGACCATGTCGCCGAGCTTGCCGACATGAATGTCGATCACGTGACAATCACTATCAACATGGTCGACCCTGAAGTCGGCGCAAAGATCTATCCTTGGATCTTTTACGACCATCGCCGCTACGTCGGCATTGAAGCCGCCCGGATCCTCCACGAGCGGCAGATGCTGGGCCTGGAGATGCTGACCGCGCGCGGCATCCTCACCAAAATCAATTCGGTGATGATCCCCGGCGTGAACGACGAGCATCTGATCGAGGTGAACAAATGGGTCAAGGAGCGCGGCGCTTTCCTACACAACGTCATGCCGCTGATTTCCGACCCGGCGCACGGTACCCACTTCGGCCTGACCGGGCAGCGCGGCCCAAATGCAATGCAGATAAAGACCCTTCAGGATCGTCTCGAAGGCGGGGTCAAATTGATGCGCCATTGCCGGCAGTGCCGGGCTGATGCGGTCGGCCTGCTCGGCGAGGATCGTGGCCAGGAATTCGCGCTCGACAGCATTCCCGGCGAGGTCACTTACGATCCCAGCAAGCGCGAAGCCTATCAAGAGGTGGTCGCGAGCGAGCGCCGTGATCATGTGGCGGCCAGGAGCGAGGCGATCGGAATGGTCAAGGCAGCGGGTTCAGGCAAGTCCCTTTTCGTCGCCGTGGCCACAAGGGGCGGCGGCCGCGTCAACGAACACTTCGGCCATGCGAAGGAATTCCAGGTTTATGAAGTCTCGCCGAGAGGGATCAGCTCCGTCGGGCATCGCAAAGTCGAGCAGTATTGTCTTGGCGGCCGCTGCGATAACGCCACCCTCGACGGCGTTATCGCCGCGCTGGAAGGCATAGACATCGTGCTGTGCGCCAAGATCGGAAATTGCCCTAAGGATCAGCTCGCGGAAGCTGGAATCCGAGCAACCGACGCTTATGGCCATGACTACATCGAGACTGCGGTCAGCGCGCTTTACGCCGCCGAGTTTGGGATCCAACCGCTGGCGGCGACGGCCTGAGCCGTCTCATTCCAATCGAACCAGGAGTTAAAATGGCTTTCAAGATCATCGCATCCCAATGCACCCAATGCGGCGCCTGCGAGTTCGAATGTCCCTCCGTCGCGATCAAGTTCAAGGGCGAAAGGTACGTGATCGATCCGGACAAGTGCACCGAATGCAAGGAGGCCTTCGATACCCAGCAATGCGCCTCGGTATGTCCGGTGCCGAAGACTTGCGTTCCTGCCTGAATTCGTAACCGACACGGCCGGGTTCGCCTCCGGAGGGCACCTGGACCTCCTTTGCCGACAACCTGCAGCATCGAGAAAAGAAGGAACGGCCATGTGGCTCGGACGCGAACAGGAGGTCGAAATCCGCAAGCCTCCACGATTTATGCCGGGTGAGCGGGTCCGTGCCACACGCCACATAAAGAATGACGGCACCTATCCTGGCAGGGACATCGGCGAAAACCTCGTGAGGAAGGGCGACGAGGGTTATGTGCGCGATATTGGCACCTTTCTCCAGCAGTTCTTCGTCTATGCGGTCGAATGGGTCGATCGCGGCACGATCGTCGGCATGCGAGCGCGCGAACTTATGAGCCTCGACAAAGTCGAGGTTCCTTGCAGCGCCGAAAACACTGCAAAGCGAGGAGCAGCAAGATGAAAATAATGATCCGCAGGACCGGTGCTGGCTTGTCGGCATATGTGCCCAAGAAGGACCTCGAAGAGCCGATCGTCAAGCTCGAGAACGAAGACTTGTGGGGCGGGGCCGTAACGCTCAGGAACGGGTGGCGGTTCGTCCTGCCCGAGCTTCCACGGGATACGCGTCTGCCGATCACCGTCGAGGCCAGGAAGATTTCCGATCAGGATTGATGTGGGCAAGTTGACAACAGGGCTGCGAGAGGAAGCGAGCATGAAAACGATCCTGACCCCGCGCCACCTCGTCGTCCTCCGCGACAGTTTTGCCGAAAAGCTGCTTGACCTGCTGAATGAAGCGCTCGCGGCCGATGCGGTGATCCCATATCTCGGTCCGGGTCTCCTCAGGCTCAGCTCCGCGAAAAGGCCTGTACCGTATGGCCCGGAAGCCGTCGCCGCGGCGCTCAACGCGCGCGCGCCGGCCCCTTCCAGGATTCGCACCAATATGTGGTCGGTCGCACAGTTCATCGAACAGCGCCGGCATCGCCGGACGCTTCAAGCATGGATGGCCGAGATATTCGCAGCGCCGGCGGCACCGACCGTCCTCCACGCCTGGCTCGCAAAGCTGCCGCTCTCCCTCATCATCGACAGCTGGTACGACGGCGCCATGCGAGCCGCCCTTGCAGAGGCCGGCCGAGTGGACGTCGTCGAGATACAGGGCGTTACGCGGGCGAACGAAATCGGTAACATTTGGACCAAAACCTACGACTTGTCCGGGAACGAACTCGATCCAGGGCCAGTGGCAAAGACGATTCTCTATACGCCTCATGGTAGTGTTAAGCCGGCCGCAAATTTCCTCGTCGCGGATTCCGACTATGTCGAAGTCCTAACCGAAATCGACATCCAGACGCCGATCCCTGACGTGGTGAAGGAACGGCGCATCAACCGTGGTTTCTTCTTCGTCGGCTGCCGCTTCAACGATCAGATGCTGCGCACCTATGCCCGACAGATCATGAAGCGCTCGGAAGGATCACATTTTGCGGTAATCGATGCGGCAACGCTCACCAAAAACGAACGTCGTTTCCTTGCAGAAAACGCAATCACGGTCATTGACATGCCGACAGGTGTAGCCGCGGCTCGGCTCGTCGGAGGAGGCACTGCTGGAGATGGTGGCCATTAAACGTGGCGGTCGCGTTTCATGGTGAGTCGACCCGGCGTGTACAGAAAGCTCAATTCAGTCTGGAACACACCCGTGAGCAATGATGCTATTGGCGGCGCGACGCAGTCTCTGAATTCGGTCCCGCATCTTGAAGCGGCCGGGCGGGACTTGAGCACGTTGCTGCGTATTACCCGGATGAGTTTGCGACACCGGTGGCAGGTCGCCTTCGCCATCGGCTCGACACTGGTAGCGGTAATCCTCCAGTTGCTCATCCCGCAGCTTCTCGGCCGAGCGATCGACCAGAGCCATATAGCTATCGGAGGCGGTGTCACCGGGGCTGCGGCGGAAGGAGCGCTCTGGATTTCGGCTCTCCTGCTGCTCGCCGTCAGCGCCCTGCGAGGCCTCTTCACGATGGTGCAGAACTATTTTGCCGAAGCGGTCGGGCATCACGTCGCGTATGAACTGCGCCTCGCCTGCTACGAGAAGATCCAACGTCTCAGCTTTTCCTTTCACGATCAGGTGCATTCAGGCGATCTGATCACCATAGGCATGCTCGATCTCGAAGGCGTGCGGACGTATTTTTCCACCGCCCTCGTTCGCGCCCTCCACCTCACCATGCTGATTGGAATGGGGGCCTACATGCTGATCTCCACCGATCCGGTGCTCGGTCTTCTCGCGCTCAGCTTCGTACCTTTCGTCGGCTGGCGCTCGTCCGTCACGCAGCTTAGGCTGCGGGCCACCTGGCTCGACCTACAGGAGCGGTTTTCGGTCCTAAGCCGCGTGATGGAGGAAAATCTCGGAGGCATCCGCGTCGTCCGCGCTTTTGCGGCACAGACTTATGAGATGCTGAAGTTCGATCGCGCCTCGAAGAACGCGCTCGACCTCGCCCACGAGCTCGCTGACATCCACGCACCCAACACGTCGGCGATGACCTTGTCCTACTTTTTCGCCATGGGTTTGGTCCTCTGGATCGGTGGCAACAAAGTCATGACCGACGAGATCACCGTCGGAAAGCTCACCACATTCCTGACATTCATGACTATCCTGCAAATGCCCGTGCGCCAGATTGGCCTGATAGTCAATGCATTCGCTCGCGCTTCCACTTGCGGGTCGCGTCTTTTCGGTCTCCTCGACCAAGATATCACAATCAGGGATGCTCCCGACGCCAGACCGCTCGAGATCAGCGAAGGCACTCTGCGCTTCGACAATGTCTCCTTTGCATATCCCAGCACCGAAAACCGCGCGATTGTGAAGAACATCAACTTTGAGGCCCGTAGGGGTGAGACAATCGCGATCGTCGGTCCGCCGGGTTCGGGCAAATCGACGATGGCTCACCTGATCCCCCGCTTTTACGACGTCACCGGGGGCGCCATCACCTTTGACGGGCAGGACATCCGCAAGGTCACCTTAGCAACTCTTCGCAAAGCGGTCGCGGTCGTACAGCAGGACGCATTCCTGTTCACCACCACGATCGAGAACAACGTCGCTTATGGCGATCCCTGGGCGAAAGAACAGCGGATTGAGCACGCTAGCGAATCCGCCCAGCTGCACAACCACATCCTAGGGCTACCAGCAGGCTACGAGACGGTCGTGGGCGAACGCGGCATCTCTCTCTCGGGCGGCCAGCGCCAGCGTCTCACGATTGCGCGCACCATGATGCTGCGCCCATCGGTCGTCGTTTTCGACGACTCGACCGCGGCGATCGATGCCGCCACCGAGCAGCGCATCCGCGCGGCGATACGGCGCTTCGCTAACGAGCGGGTGACAATCATCATCGCCCACCGGCTGAGCTCGCTCATGCACGCCGACCAGATCCTTTTTATTGACAACGGCGAGATCGTCGAGCGTGGCACCCATGAAGAGCTTTTGGCGAAGCGAGAACGATATAAGGCCCTTTACGATCTGCAGATGCGCTCCGAGTGATGACATGATGATCGAGTATGGGAACGGGCGCTGATGGCCCAAGAGGACGGCGACGAACTCGAAGGCGAACGCAATGACGTCCGTGGCGACGGCAAGCGCCCTCCCCGCGCGGTTGTCGGCTCGCACCGTATCGAAGAGGAGATGTTCGGCCGGGCTTTCGACCAGAACGTGATCCGGCGCATTTGGGCCTTCGCGCGTCCCTACAAGGCCGAGCTATTCATCTCGGTTTCCGCATTGCTGATCTTCACGGGCACGCAGCTTCTCATCCCATTGATCATTCGCTGCGCGATCGACCACTGGATGGCTCCGGGAGGCATCGATCACTCCTACCTGCTTGCGGCCGCCGGAGCATTCCTTCTCGCGATTTTGGTCAATTTCGCCGCTGGCTACACGCAGGAAGCCGTGATTGGGAAAACGGCCGAGAATGTCCTCTTCGACATCCGCCGCGCCATGTTCGGCCATCTGCAGAGGGTTTCGCTCTCCTTCATGGACAAGACCGAGGTCGGACGCCTGATGTCCCGCCTGCAAGGCGACGTCAACTCCATACAGGAATTCCTCGCAAA
The DNA here is from genome assembly GCF_014843905.1 of Mesorhizobium silamurunense. Classification (NCBI taxonomy): domain Bacteria; kingdom Pseudomonadati; phylum Pseudomonadota; class Alphaproteobacteria; order Hyphomicrobiales; family Phyllobacteriaceae; genus Mesorhizobium; species Mesorhizobium silamurunense. The sequence goes on from NZ_LPVS01000038.1 coordinate 52,642, forward strand.
CTCATTATTTTCCGTAGGCGATGTTGCGCTTCTCTTCGGCATCGTCTTCGTGATGCTGTGGCTCGACTTCCGCCTCGGCCTCCTGACGCTCTCGGTCTTGTCGATCCTGTTCATCGTCCGCATCTTCTGGCTGCCGCGTGCCCGCGACGCCTTCATGGCTGCGCACGAGACCAATTCGGTCACCAATGGCGCGCTGGCTGAAGCCATTCACGGCGTGCGCACAGTTCAGTCCATGGACCGCCAGCAGGTGAATTTCATTCTCTACGGCGACAAGGCCCGTGCCAATCTCAGGACTCACTTGATTGCTGCCAAATATGCACAGGTCATGGTGCCGATCGTCGATGGGCTCACCGGCCTCGCCATGGCCGTCGTCATCGTGGTCGGCGGCTCCATGATCATGAACGGCCGTATCAATGTGGGCGTATTGGTCGCCTATCTTTTCTACATCCAGCGCTTCTTTGATCCGATCCGCTCGCTCACTCTGCAATATTCGATCATGCAGCGCGCCATGGCCTCCGGCAAGCGCCTGACCGATGTGCTCGACGTCAAGATCGATATCCAGGACAAACCGGATGCCCGGGCGCTTTCGGCCGAAATGAACGGCTCGGTCGAATTCAGGAATGTCACCTTTGGCTACAATCCCAACCATCCGGTGCTGAAAAATGTGTCCTTCCGGGCCAATCCCGGCGAGACGGTCGCCCTGGTCGGGCCGACCGGTTCTGGTAAATCGAGCGCGATGGCCCTCGTCCACCGCTTCTATGATGTTCAGCAGGGCCAAGTGCTAGTCGGCGGACAGGATGTGCGCGATCTCACCCAGGAATCGCTCGGCCGCCAGGTCGCCATGGTGCTGCAGGAGCCGTTCCTGTTCACCGGGACGGTCCTCGAGAACATTCGCTACCATAAGACGGAAGCCACGCGCGACAAGGTGATCGAGGCTGCCAAGGCGGTCGGCGCCCACGACTTCATCATGAGCCTTGCCGACGGCTATGAAGCCCAACTCGGCGAACGGGGCGGCAACCTTTCTCTCGGCCAGCGCCAGCTTATCAGTTTCGCCCGAGCTCTCGTTGCCGACGCCAAGATCCTCGTCCTCGACGAGGCCACCGCCAACATCGACAGCTACACGGAAATGCTGATTCAGAAGGCTCTGAAAAAACTGCTTGCAGGCCGCACTGGCCTCGTCATCGCCCACCGCCTTGCAACGATCCGCGGCGCCGACCGTATCATCGTATTTCAGAATGGCCAGGTCATTGAGACCGGCAACCACGACAACCTGATGGCTATGGGTGGTCTCTATTCCAAACTCTACAATCTTAACTACGCGTCCTTCGACGACATTCCCGAAGAGAAACTCGATACCACCGCAACAGCGGGGTGCCGGACCTGATGTTTGGTCGGCCATTGTCTAGAGTGACCCGTTCCATCCGGTTGAGGCCCACAAGATCGTTATAGATGGCGTGTCTGTCGGCGACACGGAGTCTGCCTCGCCATACATGTCGCGGATGTAGCGATGCGTCTCCGAGCTTATCAGCCTCGACAAGAATGCTGTCCATGCCGACACCGGAGCCATGCGCGATATGTCGGCAAAGGATGGAAAGAACGATGCGCAGCACTTTCCAGGCGGCGCGCGATTAAGGACCTGGCCTTCCTCGAGGGGGTGTAAGACCCGAGATTATGACGTAAGCGGAGCGGCATCCGCCCAACCGGCCGCAATTGCGCGTAATTGACGGGTTGCTTTGCAGCCACTCGGCATAGCGGAGCTTGGCAGCCAAGTTCAACGACTTTGAACCCCTTGCACCCGAGCCGGACTTCCCACGACTGTTGCCCCTGCGGGGACATCTCGAGTGACCACGCTGCCAGCGCCCACGACCGCATCATCGCCAATCGTGACGCCCGGGAGAATGATTGCTCCACCGCCGATCCAGACACGGCTGCCAATGCGGACAGGACGCCCGAGCTGCAGCCCACTCTGCCGCTGCTCAGGATCATGCGGATGATCTGCGGTGTAGATTTGCACGGCAGGCCCAATTGCCGTTCCTTGGCCAATCGTCACCTCTGCCACGTCAAGGATGACGCAGTTGAAATTGAGGAATACGTGGGCTCCGAGGCGGATGTTGAAGCCGTAGTCGCAATAGAAGGGCGGACGGATGACCGCTCCGAGCCCAACCTCTCCTAGCCGCTCGGACAGGAGCGCATGCCACTGCTCGGCGGTTTGGCCCAACGTGTCATTGTACCTCTTCAGCCAAGCCCCGGTGGCCAGCAGGTCAGCTTGGATCTCCGGATCCGCCGCACTATACGGCTCGCCTGCGAGCATCTTCTCTTTTTGACTGCGTATCATGGTTCCTCGTCAGATCGTGTCTCGTGGTGTGGTGTACGAGTGCATGGCGGATTGGCCTCGGGCAACGTTTGTATCTTGGTCTTGCCGCGCCCCGGCTTAAGACCCGGGCGGTAGTCTCGTCGGCGACCAGCTTCGTTCGAGCATCTCCTCGGCCGCGTCCTCTATGCCAAGCCTATGCGTGCAATTTGACTGCGTGGCAATGAGCATTCGTCAAGCCGTCTTACGCTCAACCGATGCCGGTTGGCGGTCGCTTCGCTTTCCATTTTCGCGTCGAGAATTGCCAACTCTTCTCCCAGTGCGGCAATCCAAAGACACCGGCTTCTTGGATCGATTATGATCCGAAAACTACGACCGGTACGTGCTTTCGCTTTGCGCTCTGTTCGGTGAGGCAATGGAGCATCCCCGCCTGTCACCGCGAACCTCGACATGCGCTCGCCGACACCTGGCGATAGCGACGTGATCAGCCATTTCGAACGAGAGAGTTCGAAAGAAACGAAGATTGCAGCCAGCTCAACGCGAATTGAATAGCGCTCGGCGAATCCGAACGGTCTACGACTTTCATTGCGAGCCTCCTGGATGGTTTTTGGCGACTTCACCCTCGCAGAGTGGCGGCCGCTATTCACCCCCATAGGATCTCAACCATCTGCCAGCGGAGGTCCGCAGGCGCGAACGGATGAACCGGGTCGAGGCCGCCGACCATTCCCGGCCGCCGAGCCGGTGACGCGTGATACGCCGCATTGCCGAGGCCGGGCTTGGTCCAACACTCTTTTCCACACACGGCCTGCGCTCCGGATATCTCACCGAGCCGCCCGCTGCGGCATTCCGCTATCTGAAGCGATGCAGAAATCGCAGCACCGCTCCGTGCAACAGGCGTCGCGCTATTACAACGACGCCGAGCGCCAATTAGGCCGCGCCGCGCGGCTGATCGTCTGACTGACCCACGCTCACTGCTCCAAGCCGCGCTGTTCGGCCCAAAACGATCGTTGAGAGCTGCAAGTGGCCACGGAACGCAAAATCGCACTTCCGGTCGGGCGAAGCGGACTTGCTCAGCAGGGATGACGCTGCAAGGATCGAGGCGTGTTGTGGCGCGAACGCAGTACCCATCGCGCACCTTGATCTTAGCCCAGATAGGCTAAACAAATCCTAAACGCGGGAGCGCGCATTGATGGAAACCAGGATCATCGACAGCCGGGACGATTTCGCGCAATGGGCGATCGATCGGGCCAATGCGATCCTGACGGATCAGGGTTCGGAACTCGCCACCGCCGCCCGCAACGGAAGCGAAGCCCAAATCGGTGAGAAAGCACAGGCGCTCGGCCAGGCGATTGTCGATGCACTGCTTGAGGCGTTCGACGGTCTCGCAGGCGACGAATGAGCCACCGGCACGGCTCGCATGACCGGCTGCGCCAGCGGAACCGCGGCATGCACGCCGGCTCACAGATCCACGATCATGAGTTGGGACTGTGCAGGCTCCGGGGAAGCTTTTCCGAGATCTCGAGCCGCCCTTGCGTCTATCGCCACCGTTCGGCGGCCTGGCGTCGCTCGTGGCGCGGCTGGTGAAGCCTGCAGCGTTGGCCGACAGGGTGCGCGGTGAAAACGAAGGCGAGCGTGGTCAAAAATTTTGGCCTCTCGCTGCGCGCCCGCCTCGCCTCAGCCGAGGTTGATGAACGCTATGTTCAGAAGCAGCTTGGCCACACCTCGGCGGAGACACGCAAGTACCAGACACCGACCGTGCCGGTGGATCGGCGATCGGCAAAATGATATCGGAATATCAATCCCGGCATTATACGCAGGGTCGTCCCACAGATTGTACGGGGAATGTCATGGAGCGCTGCGACAACGATTTTGATCTCCAATCAGACAGCAAATTTCATGGTCAGCCGACTTGAGCCATGATTTCGGATTGAATCGTCGTTGCGGTGTACAGGGATGCATCTAGCGGCAGATCCCCAAATGCCAGTTGACAAAGAAGGTAGTTGGCACCTGCCTCTTCCAACTGACCAAGCAGAGCTTTTCGCACAGAAGCTGCCGATCCTACTACGCACAATTCACTCTCGATTGCTGCATCGAAGGTCAGCGGCAGGTTTGGTGGAGTCGGGATGGCATTGAGGTCGTAAAGGAATTTGAAGCTCTTAAGCCATCGTTCGTAAGCAGGTGCCGCGAGCGAATACGCATCTGCTTCAGAAGGCCCAATCACAACCATTCGGAGCAATCCAAGAAATGGTGCTCGCTCGTCCGCCTCAGTTTTGTGCTCTCGACCGGCGCGGAAGGCATCAGTAGTTCTGCGAACAGAAGAGGAAGGTCCCACGCACGCGATATTTGCGCCATTAGCCGCGGCCCAGCTTGCCGGCTCGGGTCGATTGGTGGCGATCCAGGTCGGCGGATGCGGCCGCTGATGAGGTCTTAGCGTCAAAGGAACGCCATTCAATTCAAAATGGCGGCCTTGATAAGACAGCGTGCCGCCTTTCATCGCATTTATAAGGATCTCGCTGGCTTCCGCATACTGGCTTGGCGCCGCGTCCGCACCAATCCCGAAGTAACCCAATTCGGTGGGGAAAGAGCCGCGTCCTATACCGAGTTCGAGCCTGCCACCGCTCAAATGGTCAAGCATACAGACCTCCTCGAACGCACGCAGCGGATGATAAAGGGCAAGTAGCATTACCAACGGACCGACACGAAGGCGCTGGGTGCGCTGGGCGACGCTCGACAAGAACAGATTCGGCGATGGACCTCTGCCATGCGGGGTACAGTGATGCTCTGCCAGATGATATGCATAGAAACCGAGGTGATCGCATGCCTCTGCCAACATCAGGCGATCCGCGTATTGCCGGGCGATATCGCGGCCGTCCTCGTCCAAGTGATCGAAGATGCCGAAGGTCAGGGTTGAAGGAAAGGCGTTTCTCACTCGATTTCTCCAAGTTCAACGCAGGACGTTCTCTTGCTTGCGATGATCAAGCAATTCAAAGATATAGAGGTGTGTAATCGCTAGGATTTTCGCCCGCGTAGCGCGAAAGCAGAACCTGATGCTGCCCAACGTCTGGATCTTGGCATCTTTAAGCTTGCAGAAATATCTCTCGTAGCGGCAAGGAATGCATCCATCTGTTCTTTTGTGCCGATGCTGACGCGGATGTAATCTTCCAAACCTTTATCAGGAAAAAAGGCCACAAGTATCTTTTGCCTTTCCAAGGCTGCCTGCCACCATGAGCCGTCCTGTCCCGCTGGCACACGGGCTAGCACGAAATTTGCGTGGGATGGTGCTACTGAAAATCCAAGTTGCAACAGCGCCAAGGTGACCCGCTGTCGTTCACGCTTGACGTGTTTGTGGTTGTCTGCATAAGCGTCGCGATGAGCAAGGATGCTGATACCAACCGCATGCCCAATCACATTCATGTTGAAGACGTTCTGGATGTTGCGCAGCCTGCCAATAATTTCGGGGTGACCGAAACCGAAACCGACGCGAACGCCGGCGGCGGCATAGCTTTTCGAAAACGTTCTTAAGACCAGAAGGTTCGAATAACGATCGATGAGGCGCAGACCATTGTCAGGTGCAAAGTCGACGTAGGCCTCATCCAGGACGATCAAACGGTCCGATTGTGCTAGGAGGCGTTCGATGTCGACCACCGGAACAAACGTTCCGGTCGGATTGTTCGGATTGGCCAACAGAATGAACTTGGCGTCTTTTGCAGGGCCGAAAAGCAATTGCTCTATCGGCAAGGAATGAGCCTCGTCACATCCGATTTCGAGAAATTGAGCATCCTGCAACATGGCAAGTTTGCGGTTGAACGAAAAACCTGGCGACACCATAGCCACGCTATCGCCCGCGGCAAGGAAAGCTCTGTAAATGAGCCCGAGCAGTTCAGACGATCCGTTACCGGCGATCACCTGATCCTTGGAGACGCCGTAGGCTTTGGAGGCTGCTTCCCTCAAGCTGATGTTGTCGTCTTCTGGATAGAGATACTGTCGTTCTAGGGCCGCAATCGCACTTTGCATTATGAGTGCCGGCAACGGAAATGGGTTCTCATTCGTGTTTAGTTTGACGCAACTTGCATCCGGCGCTGTTGGGTCGGATGGCAGAGCCTCTAACTGTCTCGCCACCTGCGAAAGTGACGAAAGCACACTTTGCAGTTTTGCATCGGACATATTTTTCTCCATTTCAGTCGCGAAGGGCATCCGGCATCAGCTGATGGTCGAGAGAAAATGTGGCCGACAAACCGGCGTCATAGCGCTGCTTCACGCCAGCTTTGTCGGGACGCCGATTGCCGTGAGGCCGGATCGAATTGGCGACGACGCGGGGTCTGCACCGCTCGTCATCGGGCAAAGGCCCGCCAAACCACCAACGCTCGATTTGTCCCAGCTATTCGCCTCAGTCGTCTTTCACAGACGCTTGATCTCGATGCCGTATTTCCTCAACACATAGCCAATCTGGCGCGGCGTCAGTCCAAGCAGGCGTGCCGCCTTTGCCTGCACCCAGCCACATCTTTCCATGGCCGCGGTGACACCCTCGCGATCGATAATCCTCGAACCATTTAACTGGGCTGCGCCGGCAGGCGCTGGCGGTGGCTGCCCAGTGATCGCTGGCGGGACCGCCACGGCGGCAGAACTAGCGGCCGCAGCCGGCGGTGTGGCCGGATTCACTGGCGCCGGCACGATCGGTCCCGGTTTCAGCGCGCTCTTGCCCGATCTGTTCTTCCACAGCGCCGCGGCAAAGCATTGGCCTTGGCAGCAGGAAAAGTCGTTTCTCCCGATTGATGGTCCATCCGCCATGATCGCTGTCCGGTGCACGCAATTTTCGAGCTCGCGAATGTTGCCGGGAAAATCACAGTTCCTCAGTACCTCAATCGCACTCGGATCGAAGGTCAGCGTACGGCCGTTCTCATCATTGAAATTCTTGAGAAACTCAGCCGCGAGGAGCGGAATATCACTGCGCCTTTCGCGTAACGCCGGCACCAGCAAGGGCACCACGCTGATTCGGTAATAGAGGTCGGCGCGGAACTCGTTCCTTGCAACCGCCTCTTCCAGGTTCTTGTTCGTGGCAGCAATCACGCGAACATCGACCTTAATGGTCTGGTTGCCGCCGACGCGCTCGAACTCCTGCTCTTGCAGCACGCGCAGTAATTTTGCCTGGAACGAGGCCGAGATCTCGCCGATCTCGTCCAGGAACAATGTCCCCTTGTCGGCGACCTCAAAGCGCCCCTTGCGCGAATTGAACGCGCTGGTGAAGGCACCCTTCTCATGACCGAACAATTCGGATTCCAGGACTGTCTCAGGCAGCGCCGCGCAATTGACCTTGATGAAGGGCCGCTTGGCGCGCGGCGACAATTCGTGAATGGCCTTGGCGATCAGTTCCTTCCCGGTACCGGATTCGCCTCGCAAAAGAACCGTAATCTTCGCCCCGGCTACCACCGCGACCTTCTCGAGCAGACCGAGCAGCGCCGGACTGTCGCCAATGACTCCCTTGACGTTAACCTTCTTACGCTCCCGCGCATGATGCTTGAGCTCGCCGAACTGCTTTTGCAGCCGCTCCTTCTCCGCCATCGGTTGCTCGCGGTCGCACGCGAATGAGCGATGCGACTTCACTGTCTGTCCCACCAGGTTGGCGATCACCGGTAGCAGACGGAGGTTGTAATCGAGCCAAGATCTTGACCTGTTGTCCAGTACGCGGTCGATGGTCAGCGTGCCCACCACGTTCGCATCGACGCGAATGGGAACGCCGATGAACGACACGGCGTCGGAGGTCCCGAGCACGTCCATGTCGGCGGCACCGAAGGCCGAATGCACCGCTATGTTCTCGGCGACGAGGGGCGTGTCCGCCGTCACAATCTGGTCGATTGCCTTCCGCGGCAGGTACATCCGGCAGCGCTCATCGCAGCTCTCGCTCCAGCCGGCGGTGATGTCCAGTTCGCCATCACCGTCGAAGAGAGAGATGACGCCGTGCCGCATCTGCACAAACGATCGCAGAAGATCGACGACCTTGGCCAACGTGACTTCGAGCCGAGAGGGGGCGGTGAGTGCTTTCGATATTTCGAAGATGCCGGCAAGCGCACGCTCGTGCGACGGCACAATAGCGACCGCGTTGTTCGTCTCGGATTTTGAGTTAGCCCTTTTCGCGTGCTGAAGCGATGTGCAGCATGACGGTGTCTCCCTGGCACTTCGTTCGGATTCGCGAGTATTGTCTGAGTCTAGCATGTCATCCTCCATGTCATCCTCGATCTCGCGCCGCGAAATCAATGCTCGCGGCATTTGCGCCTGCGACGTCGTCGGGCGCGTAAACGCTCTCGGCAAATAGCATTGTCGCCCGAGCCGTCGTTGACCAGGACCAGCGTCTTCTCCCCGCAGGCCGCGGCGTAATCGGCGAGCTGGCCTGCGCGCGGGAGGCCACGCATTGAAGCGCTGCAAGGCGTTGACAGAGATAATGGAGACGCCGACCTCGGTGGCGGCAGACCGGACTTCCGCAGCCGGCATGCCGCTTGCTATAGGATTGCTGAAAAGGCCTTGGTCACGGGCAAGCGCAAAAAAGGTCCGAACATCAAGTCGTGGCGCCGCCATGTAGTTGAATGCAAAGCGAGGCGATACCTGACGCATGGCTTGGCTCTCCTTCGTTGAAGTGTGGCCCCGTTCTAGGCTTCTGCCGGGCGCAACCGCACGTTGATTCAGCAGACCGGAATGAGGGTTGCCAGTCAACCGAGCTTTCTTTCATTTGTGACAGGAAACTCAACGCCCATGATAGAATTCCCTCAGTGCTATCTGTCGTCGAGCAGATAGAAGTCGAACAACACCCATGTCGCCCCAGCGTCTCCGCGGTGTTTGGCGCAATGACCGTGCAGAGGTGTTGCGTGGCTGTGCCGTTCGCCATCACCGTGAAGTGATCGGAAGCGGCATCCGGAGCCGACGACACGGTCGGCTCGCCGGCGTTGCTCGCGACAACCGTCATTGGGTCAATGTGAAGATGTGGACGAGGCGATGTCGCAAAGCTTGTCGCAAGCGCGGCTTCCTTGGCAGTGCCTCGGACTATAAGCATCTCTTGAACCGCACCGTCGCGGTCAGGCCCACCAGAAGCCATCTGTGCCTTTCGACGTCTCCTTTCAAACTGTCGATTGCGGGGACGGCAAGAGCACGCTCGCGTAGAGAATACTACGCTCTGGTGCCGGCAACGCGGCCCGTCCCAAAGACGACAAAACCGAGGGGGCCACCAAGAAGTGTGAGCAAAACCGCACGCCAGAGAGGTCGACCGGCGGCCGATCTGCCAGGGAACATCAAAAGGCGAGCTGCTGTAAGGCGCCGTTGTCACTCCCGTCATGTGCCACCGCATTCTTCAGACCCGACCGCTATGGCGAACCTTAGTGTGGAATTCCGCCCCGAGTGAAGGCAGCCGGTGCGGAAATCCGCACATGGCCACTGGCGCGAGATGACCGAAACCGGGAAAGGGCGTGACTGGCGCAGGTCCTCATTTTGGCACGGCACTTGCGGCCGGCATGGCAGCAGCGTTCGACCGGAGCGCCGCGATGGGAGAAGCCTGGGATGGGAAGAAGAGCCCGGCCCCTATCCGGTTGGGGAGAGAAATGGTGTTAGCTCCACATGTCCGCAGCGCGGGCGCCGCGCCTCGCAAGGCCTTCTACGCCAAGCCTTACGTGCAGGTGCTTGCCGCCATCGCCCTTGGCGTCGCCCTCGGCCATTTCTATCCGGGGATCGGCGAAAGCGTGAAGCCGCTCGGTGATGCCTTCATCAAGCTTGTCAAGATGATCATCGCGCCTGTCATCTTCCTGACAATTGCGACCGGCATCGCCGGCATGAACGATCTCCAGAAGGTTGGCCGAGTTGCCGGCAAGGCGATGGTCTATTTCCTCACCTTCTCGACGCTGGCACTGATCGTGGGCCTTGTCGTCGCCAATGTCGTTCAGCCTGGCGCCGGCCTCAACATCGATCCGGCCTCGCTCGATGTCCAGGCCGTGAATAGCTATGCCGCAAAGGCCCACGAGCAGTCCCTCACCGGCTTCCTGATGAACATCATCCCGCCATCGATCGTCGGTGCCTTTGCGCAAGGCGACATCCTGCAGGTCCTGTTCTTCTCGGTTCTGTTCGGCATCGCCCTGGCCATGGTCGGAGAGACGGGCAAGCCTGTCGTTTCCTTCCTTCAGGCGCTGATCGCCCCCATTTTCAAGCTCGTCAGCCTGCTGATGAAGGCCGCCCCGATCGGCGCTTTCGGCGCCATGGCCTTCACGACCGGCAAATATGGCATCGGGTCGATCGTCAACCTCGCGATGCTGGTCGCGACGTTCTATTTCACCGCCTTCCTCTTCGTGTTCGGCGTTCTCGGCGCAGTCTGTCGTTACAACGGCTTCTCGATCTTTTCTCTCATCCGCTACATCAAGGAAGAGCTGCTGCTTGTGCTCGCAACGTCCTCCTCGGAGGCCGCGCTGCCCTCGCTCATGGAGAAGATGGAGAAGGCCGGCGCCAAGCGTTCGGTCGTGGGTCTCGTCATCCCGACCGGATATTCCTTCAATCTGGACGGCACCAATATCTACATGACGCTGGCGGCCCTCTTCATCGCCCAGGCGACGAACACCGATCTGTCGATTGGCGATCAGGTCCTCCTGCTGCTCGTTGCGATGCTTTCCTCGAAGGGTGCAGCAGGTGTAACAGGTGCGGGATTCATCACGCTGGCCGCTACGCTCGCCGTAGTACCCAGCGTTCCCGTTGCTGGCATGGCGCTGATCCTTGGCGTCGACCGCTTCATGTCCGAATGCCGGGCGCTGACGAATGTCGTCGGCAACGCGGTGGCATCGCTCGTCGTCGCCCGCTGGGAAGGCGAATTGGATCAAGCGCAGATGAAAGCCACCTTCTGCGGTCATCGAGTTTGATGGGCATTAAATCGGCCACGCCCGCCGAGTAAGTCACAGCTTCGCGACCTATTAAGTCGCCGGGCTGGTCACAAGCACCGAACGATCGGCTCGCAGGCTTGAAACAGCACCTCACGGGGCGATGAAATCAGAAGCGCTAAATGCGGTAAGTGCAAAATTAGGGGCTCTCTAAGCAAACGACCTGTACATCGATACGCGCCCGGCTACGCCTGGATTGCTGTTCGTCGCATACGCCGTCGATCATGGAGTATGCGGACATCTTCACTCTGCCGCCCGGAACCTTCGCCGAGACGCGCTGGATGACAGAGGGTCACCTGGCGTTGAAACAAATCAGAATTGGACCCATGACCAAGCGCCCCACAATTACCGATATCGCCCGCGAAGCCGGAGTCAGCGTGGCAACGGTCGATCGCGTTCTGAACGCTCGTCATCCGGTGCGGGACGAGACTGCGCGGCGGGTCCACGAGGCCGCCCACGCCATCGGCTATCATGCTGCCGGTCTCATCAAGCAGCGCTTGCAGCGGGACCTGCCGCGCTATCGGCTGGGCTTCATCTTGAGAAAACCGGCCCAGCATTTCTACCAAGACTTCGCGCGCGAGGTCGAAGCGTCGGTTAGTTTGGCCCAGTCCTTCCACGGCATTCCGCTCATCGAATTCGCGCCGTCAAATGTCCCGGGTGACCTGATTGCGCTGCTTGAGGATTTGGGCGCGCGCTGCCACGCTATTGCCATGGTGGCACCGGACCACCCGAAGATTACAGCAGCGGTAGAGGAGCTCAAGGCCAAAGGCATTCCGGTTTTCTCGCTGCTTTCGGACTTCGCCGCCGGCGTGCGTCAGGGCTATATCGGCCTTAACAACCGCAAGGTGGGGCGAACGGCCGCTTGGATGCTTTCCAAGATCGCAAAACGGCCCGGAAAGGTGGCGGTGTTTGTCGGCAGCCACCGTTTCCAAGGGCACGAGCTCCGGGACCTCGGCTTTCGTTCCTATTGCCGTGAGAACGCGCCGACATTCGAGGTGCTCGATCCGCTCGTGAACCTAGAGAAACGGCAGATCACCTACGAATCGACACTCGATCTCATGCAGAGGGAACCCGAGCTCGTCGGCTTCTATGTGGCCGGCGGGGGCATGGAGGGCGCCATCACTGCGCTCCGGGAAGAGGGTAAAGGTCAGAATCTCGTCGCGATCGTGAATGAAATCACGCCGGAGTCACGGGCGGCGCTCGCAGATAATATCATCACGATGGCTGTCGCCACGCCACTGCATCGGCTTTGCCAGGAGCTGATGACGCTGATGGCGCGGGCCATCGAGACCGGCACGGTGGAGACGCCGGGGCAGACATTTCTGCCGTTCGACATCCATCTGCCGGAAAATATATGAAGACCGATGGATTCTATCATAGGCGTCGAGTTTCCTTTCACAAATGAAAGAAAGCTCGATTGACTATCATTCCGGTCTGTTGAATCAACGAGCGCCTCGCGGCAGGAGCCGAACAGCTGAGAACGGCGGTCGCACTTCATGAAAGGAAAACCCAAGCCATGCGCCAGGCATCGCCCCGCTTTGCGCTCGACCACTTGGCGGGCTCCCGACTTGATGTTCGGGCATTTTTCGCGCTTGCCCGCGACCAGGGTCTGACCGACGTTCTGTTCAGCAATTCTTTTGCTACTGGCATGCCGGCTGCGGACGTCCGGTCTGCCGCCGCTGAGGCGGGCGTTACGATTATCTCTGTCAACGCCTTGCAGCGCTTCAATGAGTGGACTGCCGCGCGCCAGGCCGAGGCGAGCAATCTCGCCGATTATGCAGCTGACTGCGGGGCGAAGGCGCTCGTGCTGGTGCCGGTCAATGACGGTTCGTGTTTCGCGAACGGCGAGCGCCCCGGGAACCTGCCCGTCGCCTTAAGCGCGCTCAAGCCGATCCTCCAGTCGCGCGGTTTGATCGGTCTTGTCGAGCCGCTGGGCTTCCGGACCTGCTCGCTGCGATCGAAGGAGGAAGCGGCTAAGGCCATTACCGCGGTTGATGGCAAGTCCGCCTTCCGCCTCGTGCACGACACCTTTCACCACACACTCGCCGGGGAGACTTTCTTCTCCTGCGAGTTGACCGGTCTCGTGCACATTTCAGGTGTGAACGATCCGACCTTCTGGGTTTACCCGGATCGCGTCCTGGGAGGTTCCGACAATGGCAGCCAAATCCGGGCGCTGCTTGATGGCGGCTATGCCGGTCCCTTCTCGTTCGAGCTAGTCGAGGAAGTCCACGCGCTGGACGACCTCGCAGGCACACTTGCCGCCAGCATCGATCTCATCCGACACGAGCTATTGACGCGAGTGCCGGTGTGAGGCGCTGGGCAGATTTAGGAGCGGCCGCGACGTCCCGGGGTCTTGCTTGGAGTAGCCATGCGGGACGCCTCCTGCAACAGTATCTCCCGCATCCAGATGCTTGCCGGATCACTGTTGTGAAGGGCCGGCCATTGGACGGCTTCGGTAAATGCGGGAAGTGGCAGCGGAAGGTCGACGATCCGCAGGGGGAACGTTTTTTCGAAATGCTTGACCAGCCGGAAGGGCATGGTCGCTATACGAGCTGTGCCTGAGACCATAGGCGGTATCATGCTAAATGCCTGCACGACGACCTCAACACGTCGCTTAAGACCATGCTCAATCAAAAACCATTCCTCGATGGAGGGCTTCTGCATACGCCCGAACTTAACCGCAACGTGCCTCATCGACATGTATCTCTCGAATGTAAGCTGCCGTGGCAGCTGCTTGTTCGTAGGGCAGCCCACGCACACGAGCGTCTCGTCGAACAGCGCCATTCTTGGATGCGCGCTCGACATGAACAATTCCGGAAGAATTAGAAAATCGACATCACCACGCCGGAGAAGCTCATCTGGGCTGTCGTCGAGAGGCAGCAATTCGAAGCTGACGCCGGGTGCTTCCCGTGCAACACGCTCCACGACCTTTTCAAAAAACACGAGTGTGACGAAATCGGAAACAATGACCCTGAAGCGGCGGTCGGATTGAGCCGGGTTAAACAGATCCCAAGAAATAATCGAGCACTGGATGTGCAGCAGTGCGTCGCGAACTGCGGGGGCGAGTGCTTCCGCACGCGGTGTCAGAATGCGTTCACGGCCGCTCATCGAAAATAGTTCATCGTGGAAAAAGTCACGCAGCCGGGCGACGGCCGCACTCATGGCCGGCTGACTTAGGTTGATGCGGCGTGCCGCCGCCGTGAGGCCGCGCTCGCTCAGCAGCGCGTCGAGCACGACGAGAAGGTTCAGATCAAGCCCTTTGAAACGCATGTCTTAGGTATCCATAGCGTGAATGCGTTTCATCGAAACAAACGATTTTATCAATCTCCCTAAATCCTACATTGACAACAGCATCTGACGCGCACCGATCACCCACTGCCTCTATCGCGTGACGAGTGCGTTAAAAAGAGCCCGAAAGGAGAAATCTTTCCATGCGCTCCGACGCGCGGTGGCGGTGGAGGTTGTGCTGGGAAAACGAGTTGCAACTGGCCGACCATGTCGAACTCTCCGATTTCTTCCGAAAGACCTATGGACGGACTGGCGCCTTCGACGCGAAGCCGTTCGAAGGCGGCCGCAGTTGGGCCGGTGCGAGGCCGGAATTCCGTACAATCGGCTACGACGCGCACGGCATAGCGCCCACATTGGCATGCTGCGCCGCTTCATCATGATTGGCTAGATCGGACACGGTCCCAATCAACTTTGCACACCGGAGATGCTCGATGTGCTGGCGCAACATCGGGTGCCCGCGGCGTTCTTCGTCATCGTGCCTACGCCGCAGACCAGCCCAAACTCATCCGGTCTCCCTAAGCAGTTGGTCTTGGTGAGCCGCACAAGCTGGTGAGGGGCAATTTTCGCAACACGGCGCGGCTCAGGCATTGAGCCAGGTCGAAAACGCAAGCTGGAAAGGAACAAGATGGCTGATCAACTGACCAACGAAATAATCGCAATGATCAAGAAGCGCGCCGCGTCGGAGGGCGGCAACATAGCGCCTGCCTCGGGCGGCGAGATAACGGCTGCCACGGGACTGACTTCGCTCGGTATCGATTCACTGGGATTGGCGGACGTTCTCTGGGACCTCGAGCAGGCCTACGGCATCAAGATCGAGATGAATACGTCCGAGGCCTGGTCGGATCTCCAGAATGTCGGCGACATGGTGGAAGCCGTGCGCGGCTTGCTCGCCAAGGGGGCGTGAATGGACAGGCGCGTCGTGATTACTGGGATCGGCGGGCTTTGCGGGCTTGGGACCGACGCCGCCGCCATTTGGAGAGAGATGCGCGAAGGCCGCTCCGCCATCGGCCCAATCGTCAACTCCGAGCTCCATGAATTGCGGGTCAGGATCGGCGCCGAGATCAAGGCGTTGCCGGAGCACGACATCGACCGCGGGCGGCTCGTCTCCATGGACCGCTTCAGCTTGCTCGCCGTGCTTGCAGCGCACGAAGCCATGCAACAGGCCGGACTTTCCTGCGATGAAGGAAATCCCTATCGCTTCGGTGCGACGGTGGGCGTTGGCGGCTGCGGCTGGGATACGATCGAGCAAACCTACCGCGCCATGCTTCTCGGCGGTAAGCGTGCCGCCCTCTTGACTGTACCCAAGACGATGCCGGGCGCCGCCGCCAGCCAGGTCAGCATGAATCTCGGCCTGCGCGGGCCGGTCTTCGGCGTCACGTCCGCCTGTGCATCGTCCAACCATGCGATTGCCTCCGCGGTGGACCAGATCAGGCTCGGCCGGGCCGACGTGATGCTTGCCGGCGGCAGCGAAGCGCCGCTCATATGGGGTGTGCTGAAGGCATGGGAATCGATCCGCGTGCTTTCGCCCGATACTTGCCGGCCCTTCTCCGCCGACAGACAGGGACTGGTGCTCGCCGAGGGTTCGGGCATGGCCGTGCTGGAAAGCTATGAGCATGCCGCCGGGCGTGGTGCCACGATCCTTGCCGAGATCGCCGGCATCGGCCTTTCCGCCGATGCCTCCGACATCGTCGCGCCGACTGTCGAGGGGCCGGAGGCAGCAATGCGCGCCTGCCTTGCCGAGGCCGGCCTCAATGCCGAGGATGTCGACTATCTCAACGCCCACGGCACCGGCACCAAGGCCAACGATCAGATCGAGACGGCGGCGATCAAGCGCGTCTTCGGTCAGCACGCCTATTCAATGTCCATCTCTTCTACCAAGTCCATGCACGCGCATTGCCTCGGCGCGTCCGGCGCGATCGAAATGATCGCCTGCGTGATGGCGATCCGCGAGGGCGTCGTGCCGCCGACGGCCAATTATCGTGAGCTGGACCCCGATTGCGATCTCGACGTCACGCCCAATGTGCCACGCGAGCGCAAGGTGCGCGTGGCACTGAGCAACTCCTTCGCGTTTGGCGGCACGAACGCGGTTCTGGCATTCAGGCAGGTGTAGCCATGCGAGATGCCTCCTCCAACATCTCGGATCCAGATGCTTGTGCTCGGACGTGCTGCTACCCCTCAAGGTAAGCGAGCCCTGCGGGTTTGGCTCGAGGGTCCAAACTTAACGCGACTTATGTCGGGACGGCCCAGGGCCGGCCCTAGGATAGCTATAGGCGCGCCAAGAAGCCACCGATGGTCCTGGCCCGAGATCGTGCATGAGATGGCCCCCTCATTGTGGGCCATCGGGCGAGGGCCTCGCCGTCAAAGCGGTCTCGGGCCAACATGCGACCCAGCGCCGAGGGCGGAGCCACGGTGGGGAACTCCCGTCGGTGATTATGTGCCGAGCCAGTCCGCCCGGCGCCCGTTCCGCATAACTCCGCTCCTAGACCAAGGCCCGAGCTGAAGACACGGAAGGCGGTACCCAACCCACGGATGAGAGTCTGATCAACCGTCGTTCTGAGCTCCACTTCTCGCCGCGTGCAGCTTCAGCCGATCCGACCGCTCGCAACACCTGCCGAGCAGCCGATCTCTCGACCTCAGTCTTGATAGGGAACATGAGAGTCGGCGTGAGGCGCTGAGTAAATCTAGGAGCGCGTACGACGTCCCGGGGTCTTGCTTGGAGTAGCCATGCGGGACGCCTCCTGCAACATTATCTCCCGCATCCAGATGCTTGCCGGATCGCTGTTGTGAAGGGCCGGCCATTGGAGGGTCTCGGTAAATCCGGGAAGTGGCAGCGGAAGGTCGACGATCTGCAGGGGGAACGTTTTTTCGAAATGCTTGACCAGCCGCAAGGGCATGGTCGCTATACGATCTGTGCCTGACACCATCGGCGGGATCATGCTGAAGCCTTGGACGGCGACCTCGACACGTCTCTTAAGACCATGCTCAAGCAAAAACCATTCCTCGATGGAGGGCTTCAGCATACGCCCGAACTTGACCACGACGTGCTTCATCGACATGTATCTCTCGAACGTAAGCTGCCGTGGCAGCTGTTTGTTCGCGGCGCAGCCCACGCACACGAGCGTTTCGTCGAACAGCGGCATTCTTGGATGCGCGCTCGACATGAACAATTCCGGAAGAATTAGAAAATCGACATCACCGCGCCGGAGAAGCTCATCGGGGCTGTCGTCGAGAGGCAGCAATTCGAAGCTGACGGCGGGCGCTTCCCGTGCAACCCGCTCGACGACCTTTTCAAGAAACACGAGTGTGACGAAATCGGAAACAATGATCCTGAAGCGGCGATCGGATTGAGCCGGGTTAAACGGATCCCAAGAAATAATCGAGCTCTGGATGCGCTGGAGTGCGTCGCGAACGGCGGGGGCGAGTGCTTCCGCACGCGGTGTCAGAATGCGTTCGCGGCCGCTCATCGAAAATAGTTCATCGTGGAAAAAGTCACGCAGCCGGGCGACGGCCGCACTCATGGCCGGCTGACTTAGGTTGATGCGGCGCGCCGCCGCCGTGAGGCCGCGCTCGCTCAGCAGCGCGTCGAGCACGACGAGAAGGTTCAGATCGAGCCCTTTGAAACGCATGTCTTAGCTATCCATAGCGTGGATGCATTTCATTGAAACAAACGATTTTACCGATATTTCAGAACGTCGCATAGGGAGAATTCAAGGAAGCCCTAAAGGAAGTTTTTCAATGTTTGCGTTGGCTCCGAGGAGCATTTTCTGGCGCACGCCCTCAGGCGTGCGCCGAACATCAACCGAGATCGCATGTCCATTGCGACTAGGTTCTTCGGTGATCCGCGCAAGCTACATCGCGTCGGCTCGACGCGAGAAGCTCCTCGATGCGTAGGCGCTTACCTCAAAAGATTCCAACAAACACGAGGTCTTTCTATGCGCTCTGACGTGCGGTGGAGGTTGTGCTGGGAAAACGAGTTGCAACTGGCTGACCATGTCGAACTCTCCGACTTCTTCCGAAAGAACTATGGACGGACTGGGGCCTCCAACGCAACGCCGTTCGAAGGCGGCCGTAGTTGGGCCGGTGCGAGGCCAGAACTCCGCACAATCGGCTACGACGCGCACGGCATAGCGGCTCACATTGGCATACTGCGCCGCTTCATCAAGGTTGGCGAGGTCGATCTGTTAGTGGCCGAACTGGGGTTGTACGGGGTGCGTTCGGATCTTGAAGGACTCGGAATCAGCTTTTCAATGCAGTTTGTGTATCCAGTGCTGCAGCAGCTTGGGGTTCCATTCGCTTTCGGCACGGTCCGGCACGCACTGCGGAACCATGTTGAGAGGTTCTGCCGAGGCGGTCTGGCGACCATTTTGTCGGGCATTCCCGTGCGTTCGACCCATCCAGAAGTGTATCCCGACCTGCCGCCCACCCGCCTGGAGGACGTGCTCGTCCTGGTTACGCCGATTGGACGCTCGATGAGCGAGTGGCCGTCCGGCACCCTGATTGATCGGAACGGTCCGGAGCTATGATACATCTGGACTACATTAGCGAAGTGCCGAGTGAATGGGCTAGCACCGGCCGTCGCACCGTTTATCTCACGTTTGACGACGGTCCCAATCCATTTTTCACACCGCAGATCCTCGATGTTCTGGCGCAAAATCGGGTGCCGGCGACGTTCTTCGTCATCGGCACCTACGCCGTAGAGCACCCGGATCTAGTCCAACGAATGATCGCAGAAGGGCACGAGGTGGGTAACCACACGATGACTCATCCGGATCTGTGCAAATGCGGCTTCGGCGAAGTGCGCCGTGAAATCTTTGAAGCGAACGGCGCCATCAGCATGGCGTGTCCACAGGCCTCGGTACGCTTCCTTCGCGCGCCCTACGGCGCCTGGAGCGAAGAAGTATTCACAGCGTCAGAGATCGCCGGGCTGGCGGCACTTCATTGGTCTGTAGACCCGCGAGACTGGTCTCGCCCCGGCACCGACGCGATTGTCGACGCAGTGCTCGCCTCTGTCCGGCCGGGTGCAATCGTGCTCCTGCACGACGGTTGCCCGCCCGACGAGTTGAGACCCAGCACTCAAGCCAGTCTGCGCGACCAGACCGCCAAGGCGCTGTCCCAGCTGATTCCGGCATTAAACGCCCGCGGATACGAAATTCGCGCCCTTCCACAACATCATTGAAAATTGCGAGATCCTATGGACCTGCTTGCCACAGCCAGTACTGTCGCCGTCTCGTGCTATGCACTGCTCTCGGCTGCCTACAAAAGCATGCAGATGGCTTATGCTTTGCCGATGGACCGTTCTCCGATGTCGGATGAATTGGTCGGTTTCGACCCTCTGCCGAGCGTGGATGTCATCGTTCCCTCCTTCAACGAGGATCCGCGCGCGCTCTCGGCGTGCCTGGCGTCCATTGCAAGCCAACAATACGCCGGAAAACTGCGGGTCTATGTGGTTGATGACGGTTCTGCAAATCGCGACGTTGTCGTACCGGTACACGGTGCCTTTGCCGGCGACCCAAGATTCAGCTTCATTTTACTCGAGAAGAATGTTGGCAAACGCAAAGCGCAGATCGTCGCGATACGCCGCTCATCTGGAGATTTGGTGCTCAACGTGGACTCGGATACGATACTCGCGTCCGACGTCGTAGCAAAGCTTGCACTCAAGATGCAGGATCCAGCCGTCGGCGCGGCAATGGGCCAGTTGGCGGCCAGCAACCGGAGCGACACCTGGCTGACCCGGTTGATCGATATGGAGTACTGGCTGGCCTGCAATGAGGAGCGAGCGGCACAGGCTCGCTTTGGTGCCGTTATGTGCTGCTGCGGCCCATGTGCGATGTACCGTCGCTCCGCACTCGTTTTGCTGTTGGATCAGTACGAGACGCAACTGTTTCGGGGGAAGCCAAGCGACTTCGGTGAGGATCGCCATCTCACAATCCTCATGCTGAAAGCAGGCCTTCGAACCGAATACGTTCCCGACGCCATCGCCGCAACGATCGTTCCGGATCGGCTAGGGCCGTATCTGCGCCAACAACTTCGCTGGGCGCGGAGCACATTTCGGGACACGTTGCTTGCGCTGCGTCTATTGCCAAGCCTCGATCGTTATCTAACGCTGGATGTGGTCGGACAGAATCTCGGCCCGCTGTTGCTCGCCCTGTCGGTACTGGCTGGCCTCGCGCAGTTCGCACTGAAAGGCACAGTGCCTTGGTCGGCAGTCCTGATGATTGCATCCATGACCATCATTCGGTGCAGCGTGGCAGCGTTTCGTGCCCGCCAACTTCGATTTCTCGGTTTTTCTCTACACACATTCATCAACGTCTTTCTCTTACTCCCTCTGAAAGCCTATGCGTTGTGCACATTGAGCAACAGCGATTGGCTGTCGCGCAAGGCGGCCACCCTACCCAATGGAGGAGAAAGGCAGATCCTCATCAAAGATCCGATCGCCAGACCAAACGCTACAGAAGGCTCGGAAGTTGCTCACTCAACTCGCAGGACGGATGCGCGGTTCTTCAAGGTTGGTGGAGTCTGAGAGCGTTTTCAGTGGCGAGTGATGGTGTACTGCGTAGGACACAAGTCGTGACCTGGACAATATTTCAATTGTTAGAGCGGGAAGTGGCCGCAGACGATCCGTGGCGGCTCGACGGCAATCCGTAGGGCGGGAGCGTCTCACACAAATGCTCGGGCTGTCGCCCTTCCCAAGGCCGCCACAGCGAAGGCCTCCTCTCCAGAACGCTCGCAAGTGAGCTCCCGCCGGCTGAACGGCTCCTCTCAGCAGAGATGAACGCATGTCCAACGTAGCAATCGACCTTAACGGCGTGACGAAGTCATTTGGCAATAAGGTCATTGTGAACGGGCTGTCGCTCACCGTTGCGTCGGGAGAGTGCTTCGGCCTGCTGGGGCCGAACGGTGCGGGCAAAAGCACGATTGCGCGTATGGTCCTCGGCATGACGCGGCCTGACGCGGGTAAGATCACGGTGCTCGGAGTGCCAGTGCCGGCACAGGCTCGCTTGGCACGCAGGGGCATCGGCGTGGTTCCACAGTTCGACAATCTTGACCTGGAATTCACGGTCCGCGAAAACCTGTTGGTATTCGGGCGCTACTTCGGCATGAGCACACGCGCGATTAAAGCGGTCATCCCATCACTGCTCGAGTTCGCCCGCCTTGAGAGCAAGGCGGATGCACGGGTCGGCGAACTATCCGGCGGCATGAAGCGGCGCCTGACTCTGGCACGCGCGTTGATCAACGACCCGCAGCTACTCGTAATGGACGAACCGACGACCGGCCTCGACCCGCACGCGCGCCACCTGATCTGGGAGCGTCTGCGTTTCCTGCTGGCGCGCGGCAAGACGATCATTTTGACCACCCACTTTATGGAAGAGGCTGAGCGGCTGTGCGATCGGCTGTGCGTTCTCGAGCATGGGTGCAACATCGCCGAGGGCAGCCCTCATGCCCTGATTGAGGAGCATATCGGAAGCAACGTCATCGAGATCTTTGGTGGCAATCCGCAGGAGCTGAGTTCGCTGATCAGGCCATACGTTCAGCGCATCGAGGTGAGCGGCGAGACGCTCTTTTGCTATACGCCCGATCCGGAGCAGGTGCGCGTCCAACTACGCGGGCGCGCGGGGCTGCGGCTTCTAGAGCGTCCACCTAATCTGGAGGACGTTTTCTTGCGGCTGACCGGACGCGAGATGGAGAAGTGAGCGATGAGTGAAGGTTATGCAGCGGCTCTACCCGCCAACGCGTGGAACTGGGTTGCGGTGTGGCGCCGCAACTATCTGTCGTGGAAGAAGATCGCACTTGCGTCAATGCTCGGTAACCTCGCCGATCCTATGATCTATCTTTTCGGACTTGGTACTGGCCTCGGAATGATGGTAGGTCGCGTGGAAGATGCGTCCTACGTTGCTTTTTTGGCAGCCGGTATGGTCGCGACGAGCGCGATGACCGCGTCGACCTTCGAAACAATTTATGCGGCTTACCCTCGCATGCACCATCAGCGCATCTGGGAAGCAATCCTGTACACACAACTTACTCTCGGCGATATCGTTCTCGGTGAATTGGCGTGGGCAGCCACCAAGGCCTTTTTGGCCGGCACGGCAATTGCGATCGTCGCCGCCGTGGTGGGCTATGCGGCGTGGCCGTCCCTGCTATATGTGCTACCAGCCGTAGCGCTCACTGGGTTCGCCTTTGCGAGCCTGGCGATGGTCGTCACCGCGCTTGCGCCCAGTTACCACTATTTTGTATTCTACCAGTCGCTCGTCCTCACACCCATGCTGTTCCTGTCAGGCGCGGTCTTCCCGGTCACCCAATTGTCAGGTCCCTTTCAGCAGGCAGCGCACTTTTTGCCGCTGGCACATTCGATCGACCTTATTCGTCCGGAAATGCTTGATCGCCCGGCTGGCGGCATTGCCCTGCATATCGGTGCGCTTTGCCTGTACGCGGTGTTGCCGTTCTTCCTCTCGATGGTGCTGCTTCGCCGGCGCCTGATGCGTTGAGATTCCGAGAGCGAAGGACATTCCGTGATGCAGTGCCACGAAGTTCGCTGCGGAGTCGCATGATCATCCGTCGATAGCTGACCATTCGCCGCAAGCACCTCGAAGACGCTAGCTCGTGTTGCAGCTGACGTACGGCATCGCCAGCGGGAAAGTCAGCCTCACCGGAGGTCTTCGAGGTTATGTATGACCATGGGCTTGTCACGATAAATGGAGAACGAGATGCTAAAACCACGATCACTGATTGGATCGGGCGAGGATCGGTTCGTTGTCTCGCGACGACGTACCGGTTTCGGTGATTGCTTGTGGTCTCTGGCGGCAGCTTGGTCCTACGCTAAGCGGACGGGGCGGACGCTGGCAATAGATTGGCGTGGCTCCTGTTATCTCGATCAGCCCTTCAGCAATGCGTTTCCGGTGTTCTTCGAGCCAATTCAAGACATCGCTGGCGTACCGGTTATTTGCGATGACCAGATCAACCAGTTCTCATTCCCTGGGCCTTTCTTTCCGCCGTGGTGGAATAAGTCATCGATCGACTGCGTTTGCCGCCCAGATGAACAGATTTTTCGAGAACGTGATGAGCTAAGAGAGCTTTTCGAAGCCCAAGATGATACTGAAGCCAACACAGTGGTGTGTGATGCTTGCTTGATGTGGCGTTGCGATATGGATGCCGAACGGCAGATTTTTCGGAGTATCAAACCGAGGCCTGAAATTGAAGCTCGGATTGACGCCATCTATCAAGAGCACTTCAAGGGGCACAGCATAATCGGGGTGCATGTCCGGCACGGCAACGGCGAAGACATTATGGAGCACGCTCCCTACTGGGCTGATCCGGAATTCGCCTTCCAGCAGGTATGCACAGCCATTCGCAAGGCTAAAGCGCTACCGCATCCAAGACCTGTGAGGGTGTTCTTGTGTACTGATAGTGCGCAGGTGCGTCATGATTTGTCGGGCGTGTTTCCCGATCTTTTCACTATCCCAAAACAATTCCAGGCGGATCGGGCCGGACCATTACACAGCGCAGCGCTGGGCGTTGACGGCGGTTTTTCTGCTCTCGTCGAGATGTACCTCCTTGGGCGATGCGATACCGTGGTTCGCTTCCCGCCGAGTAGCGCCTTCTCGCGCTATGCCCGCCTCTTCGTGCCACGTATTATTGAATTCGATCTAAACGATCCGGGTGGTTTGATCTTCATTGACAACTCGTCCGAACATTTTCCGACTTTGTGAAAGTCTTGGGCACTTTCGTGGAGGTTGTTCTGACGGACGGACGCCCCTCGACGGCATCAACGTGCTGAATGGTTTGACAGCCCCCGAAAGAAAGGAGCGTCCGCAATGGTAGTTAGCACGATTGGACGTTGGCGGGCGATGATTGGCGGTAGGAAAAAGCCCATAGCCATAAGCATGAAGCTCTCCACGATCGGCCTCGGCGCTTTTCGTTTCCGGCGGCACCAAGATCCGCCAAAAGAGGTCGAAGGCGAGAGCGAGCCATTTTGACTTTTGTCGAACTCCGATCGCGTTTGCCTGGAGCAGCCTGACCCGTGATGATCAAGCCCATTGGCGAAGCCCGGCCCAACACCTTCGAGTTCGAAACCTCGGCGCTTGTCAGGGCGTCCGGGTTTCGCGAGTATGATGCGCGCTGGTGGTTCGGCCATCCGGGCGCGGCAGAACCGCCGGAACTCAATTTGATCGGCGTCCAGGCACTCGGCATGGGCCTCGGCACGCTGATCCGGCGTCTCGGCGTCGCATCCGATATCGTCACCGGCCATGATTTCCGCTCTTATTCGCTGTCGATCAAGCTGGCGCTGGTCTCCGGGCTGATGGCCGCCGGAGCCAGGGTCAAGGATATCGGCCTGGCTTTGTCGCCGATGGCCTATTTCGCCCAGTTCGCGCTCGATACCCAGTCCGTCGCCATGGTCACCGCCTCGCACAACGAGAACGGCTGGGCCGGCGTCAAGATGGGCGCGGCACGTCCGCTGACCTTCGGTCCGGAAGAGATGGGCGCGCTGAAGGCGATCGTGCTGGCCGGCGATTTCGACCTTGTCGGCGGCGGCTTCTATGATTTTGTCTCCGGTTTCCGCGAGATTTATCTCGACGATCTGACCAGGGACAAGCGCATCGCGCGAAAGCTGAAGGTGGTTGCCGCCTGTGGCAACGGCACCGCCGGCGCCTTTGCGACACAAACGCTGGCGCGGATTGGCTGCGAGGTGATCCCGCTCGATGTCGAGCTCGACCATACATTTCCGCGCTACAATCCCAACCCGGAGGACATGCAGATGCTACATGCCATCCGCGACAAGGTGCTGGAGACGGGAGCCGATGTTGGGCTTGGCTTCGACGGCGACGGCGATCGCTGCGGCGTGGTCGACAATGAAGGCAACGAGATATTTGCCGACAAGGTCGGTGTCATGCTGGCGCGTGACATTTCGCGGCTCTATCCGGGCTCGACCTTCGTCGTCGACGTCAAGTCGACGGGGCTATTCGCCACTGACAGCGTGCTCGAGGCCAACGGCGCCGTCACCGACTACTGGAAGACCGGCCATTCCTATATCAAGCGGCGCGTCGGCGAGCTCGGCGCCATCGCTGGCTTCGAAAAGTCAGGCCATTTCTTCTTCAATGCACCGATCGGCCGCGGCTATGACGACGGCCTGGTCACCGCCATCGCCATCTGTCAGATGCTCGATCGCAGCCCGGACAGTTCGATGGCCGATCTCTACCGCGCGCTGCCGCTTACCTATGGCACGCCCACCATGTCGCCGCATTGCGCGGACGATTTGAAATATGGCGTCGTCGAGCGTGTCGTCTCGGATTTTCAGGCGATGAAGCGGGATGGCACGGTCTTCGCCGGCCAGAGGATCGCCGAACTGATCACCGTCAACGGCGTGCGCGTCGTCGCGGAGGACGGCACCTGGGGGCTGGTGCGGGCGTCGTCAAACAAGCCCGAGCTTGTCGTGGTGGTGGAGAGCCCAGTATCGTCCGAGCGGCGCCGTCAGATGTTCGAGGGCGTCGATGCCGTGCTGCGCCGCAGCCCCGAAGTCGGCCCGTACAATCAGACCTTCTGAGCGCGAGAACGAAATGGCCGACCGGATCGTCAGTTTTGTCATGAGCGGCGGCGTCGGGTCGCGGCTCTGGCCGCTGTCGCGCGAGGACAATCCGAAGCAGTTCCACGACCTTTCCGGCGATGGCTCGATGCTGGCCAAGACCTTGCGCCGGCTGACGGCAAGGCCAGATGGCGAGACGCCGATCTTCCTGATCGCCGCCGAGCGCCACGCCGAGCGTGTTCATGCCGATCTCGCCGGCCTCGATCTCGCCGGCGGCGGTCCGCTGTTCGAACCGACCGGCCGCAACACCGCCGCCGCTGTCGCGCTGGCTACGTTGCGCACGCTGTCGGAATTCGGCGACAGCATAGTGCTGGTGGTGCCGTCCGACCATGAGATTTCCACCACGCGGCAATTCTGGGAGAGCATCGAAGCGGGTGCCGCGGCGGCCAGCGATGGCCGGCTGGTGGTGTTCGGCATCAAGCCCAACCAGCCCGAGACCGGCTACGGCTATATCGAGGTATCGCGCGACAAGGCCGGCATCTTCGACGTGTCGCGCTTCGTCGAAAAGCCCGATCTCGCGACCGCGCAGAGTTATCTCGAGGCCGGAAACTTTTACTGGAACACCGGCATCTTCCTGTTTCGCGCGGGCGCCATGCGCGATGCGTTCGCGGCGTTTGAGCCAAAAATCTGGCAGGCGACAGAAACGGCCTACAAGGCGGCGACATCGGACCTCTCCGGCCTCTACATGCCGCTGGAACTCTACGCGGCCATTCCCTCGACCTCGATCGACTACGCCATCATGGAGCGGGCGACGGGCATCGCCATGGTGCCGGCCGGCTTTCGCTGGAACGACCTTGGCTCCTGGCAGTCGCTGCTCGATGTCGGTCCTTCCGACAGCCAGGGCAATGTCATCGTCGGCGATGTGGTCGCCATCGACTGCGAGAACTCCTACATCCGCAGCGACGGTCGGCTCCTGTCGGCCATCGGCATGAAGGACGTCGCCATTGTCTCGACCGCCGACGCCACCTTCGTCGCCCCGGTCAGCCACAGCCAGCACGTCAAGAAGATCGTCGAACAGTTGGAAAAGTCGGGCCGGCTGGAGACCCGCTTCACGCCGGCGCATGACCGGGTCATTGAAAGCGGCGCCTGGCGGCGGCGGGTTCGTCACTGGCTGTTCGAAGAGACCTTGCCGCTGTGGTCGACATCAGGCGTCGACGAGCGCCATGGCGGCTTCCACGAGGCGCTCGGCTTCGACGCCGCGCCGCTGCTGAAGCCGAAGCGCATGCGTACGCAGGCCAGGCAGGTCTACGCCTTCGCCGTCGCCAAGGCGCGCGGCTGGACCGGCCCGGCCGACCGGCTGATCAGCCACGGCATCGACTTCATGGCCGGCAAGGGCCGCACCGACAGCGGCGGCTGGGTGCGCACTCTGAATGTCGACGGTTCGGTCGCGGATTCCGCCGAGGACGCCTACGATCATTCCTGCGTTCTGCTGGCACTGGCGCACGCCCATATGTCGGGCAATCCCGATGCCTTGCTGCTCGGCGAGGAGACCTTCGCCTTCCTCGATGCCCATCTCGAGGATGAGCGCATGACCGGCTTCCTGGAGACTTCGAGCGGCGAGGGCGAGCGACGCTCCAACCCGCATATGCATCTGCTCGAGGCCTTCCTCGCCTGGCATCAGGCGACCGGCGAGCGTGCGTATCTGCGCCGCGCTGCACGCATCATCGACCTCTTCCGCAGCCATTTCTTCGACCCGGAAAGCTGGACGCTGGGCGAATATTTCGACCGGGAATGGAAGCCGTCCACCGGCGAGAAAGGCCAGTGGACCGAACCTGGCCATCATTTCGAATGGGCCTCGCTGCTGGTCGATTTCGCCGCCCGCAGCGGCCAGACCGAGTTGAGCGGCTTTGCCCGAAAACTCTATGCCTCGGCGATCGCCAACGGCCTCAACCGCGCCACCGGCCTGTCCTACGGCGCCGTCTCCAGGCAGGGCCTGCCGCTCGATCTTGTGTCGCGCAGCTGGCCGCAAGCCGAGGCGGTCAAGGCGGCGATCGCGCTGGATGGCGCAGGCGGGCCGGACCTGAAGCCCGAGATCGAGGCGCGCGTCGGCCGCCTGTTCCGCTGGCACATCGACCCGGCGCCGCTCGGTCTCTGGATCGACCGCATCGACGAACGCGGCCGCTCGCTGGCGTCAGACGTGCCGGCCAGCATCTTCTACCATTTGGTCTGCGCGCTCACTCAGTATCTGGACGGGACGGTAGAGACGGAGAGCTGAGGGATCGGAGTTGCCAATCTCCCCGCAAGGTATTCCCACGCTGACGGCCGCCTTGCTGAGGTAGGCTGAAGGCTGCTGCAAGCCACCAGGAGTAGTAGCCTTCTGACGAAACGGAAGCGCTATAGCATCAAGCTGGCGGTCCAGCTCTGAGACGCTCGACGCGAAAGAGCCTCGGCGCTCGGCGCCTCGATCTCCTCCCCAAAGGGTCGACAACCGCATCGAGGCGACCCGCGTCGGCACGGCGAAGCCTCTGCACGAGCCGAAGTGCCTGGCCCTCCTCTCCGGCAAGATTGCACGACCCCGGCTTCGACATCCAACGCCTTGGGGCGACGATCGCCGAGCCACTCGTATCCCGAGACGCTCTTCATCGCTCGCCGCAGAGCAGAAGGCGGACGTTTCCGCTCTCATCGATTTCGATCGCCAATTGCATCGGCACGGATCGTCTTTATCGCATGGCGCCGTTGAGCGGCACGACCCGTAAGGCGGATGGTGACGGCCCCGGATACCGGTGACCTCTGGCCCGGTTATAGGCTGCGGCCGGCACGCCTACTGCCCAGGCCGGAGGCGGTCGAGACGATGACTGGTTCTGCCCGATCACCGTCCCGTCACGTTTACCTGGCGCGGCGTGCGCCGGGGCGGGCCTCAACGGCGGAGAGCACATTTTGGGCGGGTGGTGGAAGCGCCACTCCGAGCGCGCCGCGGTCTGCCGTCGAGGACGGGGTGGGCGAGCGTTTCTGGTCTATCACGCGGGGCGAGATTTAGATCACCGTTGAAGCATGTCCCCGGCTATCCATATCGTGGATGAATTTCATCGAAACAAACGATTTCACCAATCTTGCAGAACGTTGCATTGGAACAATTCAAGGATGCGAGCTCTAAGAATAGTTATCGATATTCGCGTTCGCCCCGAGGAGAAATTTCTCGTGTACGCCGAACAATCACTGAAGCGCATGTCCATGCGGCCAGGTTCATTCGCGCTCTGCCCAGGCTACGCCGCATTGGCTCGACGCGACGAGCTTCCCCACGTGCATGGGCGCTTACGCGATTTCTCTGGCAGCCGGCGGTGAACGCGGCACGCAGGCTGACAGCTCCGTCCGATATCCAAACGTAAGCAGTTGAGAATGAAGACATGAAAAAAGTCTATGTAGCCGGCCATCGCGGCCTCGTTGGATCCGCCACAGTGAGAGCCCTCGAGGCCTTAGAATCGTATGAAATAATAACGCGGACTCACGATGAACTGGATCTCTTCGATCGGACCGCGACCCGCGAGTTCTTTATGTCGAAAAGACCGGATTACGTCATTATGTGCGCCGCAAAGGTTGGTGGGATTCTTGCCAACGCAAGCTTTCCGGTTGATTTCCTTCACAACAATCTCGCGATTCAAGTCAGCGTTTTTGATGCCGCCCACGCATCCGGCGTCGAGCGGATGATCTTTCTTGGTAGCTCGTGTATCTACCCACGAGATTGCCCGCAACCGATACGAGAGGACTACCTTCTATCCGGTCCGCTTGAAGCGACAAATCGTCCCTACGCTTTGGCAAAGATAGCAGGCGTTGAATCATGCTGGTCTTTCAACCGACAGTACCGGACGCGCTATCTCGCGTTGATGCCGACCAACTTGTACGGTCCCGGAGATAATTATCACCCCGACAACTCTCACGTTCTGCCAGCTCTGATGCGACGTTTTCATCAGGCCAGAATGAACGGTGACTCCTCGGTCGTGGTCTGGGGATCCGGAAGGCCCCGGCGAGAGTTCATGTACTCTTTGGATATAGGGGATGCCATTGCATTCCTGCTTGGCCTGCGGGATTCGGATTTTGGCGCCTTGACGGCACCCGAGACCGCGCCTCTGATCAATGTTGGCGTTGGAGAGGACGTCACAATTCGCGAACTGGCGGAATTGATTAAGGCGACGGTCGGCTACGAGGGCGATTTGGTGTTCGACTCGACGAAGCCAGACGGCACGCCCCGCAAGCTGCTGGACGTATCGCGCTTGCATACTCTTGGCTGGAAAGCCAAAACGTCTCTTGGTGCCGGGTTGCAAGCGACGCACGAGGATTTTCTCCGCCATCATAAAGCTTGACGTTGGTGCTCACAGCCTGGCTGGCTGGTTCCAACTTTCCTGCGCCATTCAAATCTGGCACCGCCGGCGTGAGAGGTGCGTGAAGCGTTCATATACCGGCTAACGGCCTGGTTCGCCCCAAATTAGGCCGCTAGCAGCACACATCAGGGCATCATCGTCGGCATATTGCGGACGGCGACCGGCGCGGGACCGCACGCGACCTGCCACGACGTTGGAGGCGGCAGGACTCTGGTTGTTTGCCTGTCCGCGGCCGTGCGCGTCCCCATGGGAGGTCCGGTACACCGTGGTCAGGACTGTCGCCGACCCGAGTCGAGCGCGCCTATGAGATCGACACATCGATATTGCGCCGAACGAACATCCCGGTTGGCAGCTTTTGCAGGAGGCCTGGGCCAGCTCACAGGAAGGCTGCGGCGTAAAAATGCGCAGCACGACTCGGAATTTCACTCCCCGCTGACGCGTCGAATCCTCAGATCCGATTGCCCGGCCGACCAGTGTCGCCCGCCGCCAGGGAGGTCCGCAACTGCTAAGCAGAGAGGCGAAGTGCACCTGAACGCATCCATCCCGTAAATGTGTTCTATCAACGCAAACGATTACTCTGATGATCCGATAACGAATATGAAGGCTCGCCAGCTGGCGTGGTGGGCCGCATCATAAGGAGTATTTGCGATGGCAAAAATTATCGAGGGTGGCCCGCGTTCCGAAACGCTCCTCGGCAGCGAGCTTGAGGATTGGATGGCGGGTTACGAGGGCAATGACTGGCTTGACGGCCGTGGTGGCAATGACGAAATCTCGGCTGGCGAGGGCAGTGACCAAGCCATCGGCGGCGAGGGCAGCGACCGCATCTTCGGCGAAGATGGCTGGGACCATCTCTCCGGCGACAACGGCCGCGACAAACCACGCATCGTCGGCGAGGACAATGACAAGCTCAACGGCGGTCCCGGCGAGGACGTCCTCTACGTGGGTGACGGCGAGGACACTCTGATCGGGGGCGCCGACAATGACACGTTCCTGTTCCAGTTCCACAATCCGATGTCTGGGGTCGACCCGAGGGTCGTTTGGTCGAAGCCGGACATCAGCACTATCGTCGATTTCGACCGGACGGAGGATAAGTTCGCCTTCGATGCGGTGGGCCTCGACAACGACGGCTTTGGGGCGAACTTCATCAATAACGCCAGCGTACAGTCTGGCTCCCCGGTGAGCAGCTTCTACAGCGGTGCGGCCTCGGGTGCGAACGGCGAGCACGTCGTGGTGATCACTGACGAACCTTTCACCTCTGCCTCTGCCGCCGCGAATGCGATCTCCGGCGAGGCCCCCGGCGACATCATCGTCTACCACTACAACGACGGCATCAACAGAATGGCGAATTTGGCCTATGTCACCTCCGAGAACCACGCGGAGGACTTCGTTCACCTGAGCGGTATACACAGCTTGGCCGACCTGGCCGGCATGGGCCTGACCGCGTCGGACTTCAGCTTCGTTTGATCCGGAAACCCGTACGGAACCCGCGCCCCGCCACCCCCGGCGGGCGCTTTCCTTTTCAGCTACTTGCGGCTGGCCGTGGCGCCCGAGAGCCGGCGCAGCGTGTAAGATTGATGAAGCCATGCGCGTCGCGCTGGTCGTACACCGAATCCTCCTTGAAGGGTCGAGGCGGTAAGGCTGTTCGGGCCCTTTCGGCCGGCGACGATGACATTGCCCTTCCAAAGCTTCAGCCGGACGGTGTTGTTGACCCGCTCCATCGATGCCGGGTTAACATAGTCGGCGGGAGCACTGATCCTGAATCAGCGAGCGGATGCGGTCGGTGTCGTAGGCCCGTTCGGCGAGGACTATCCGGTGCTGGATCGCCAGATCTTCACAATGCTTGTTAACGGAGGCCCTCCCTGAGTAACCATTCCTTGAACGTTTCAGCTTTGAGACCCTTCCCTCTGACTTCCACTATTTGGGGAGTTTTATTGATCAGTTGTGTGGTCAACCTGCTTGCGCTGACCTCGCCGCTGTTCATGCTGCAGGTCTACGACCGCGTTCTTGCAAGTGGCAGCGTACCGACGCTAGTGGGGCTCGTCGTGCTTGCTGCGGGGCTTTTTGCGTTCCAATGCATGCTCGACATTCTGCGCGCCCGCGTGCTGCTCCGGATCGGCGAGCGTTTCGATGGACAGTTTTCCGGACGCGTTCACGATGCTATCGTTCGCCTTCCGCTTTCAACGCGCATGCCGGGCGACGGCTTGCAGCCGCTTCGCGATCTCGACAATGTTCGCGGATTCCTAGGTGGAAACGGTCCGACCGCGTTCTTAGATCTGCCATGGATGCTGCTTTATCTTGGCATTTGCTTCCTCTTTCATTTCTGGATCGGCATGACGGCGCTTATTGGGGCGATCGTCCTCATATCTCTGACATTTCTTAACGGCCTCTCGCAGCGGCCGATACGCGATACCATTGCCCACAATATGGTCCGCAATGGCCTACTGGAAGCAGCACGCCGCAATGCCGAGGTCGTGCAAGCTCTCGGTCTCGGAAAGCGGATCGCTGCCCGATGGCACCAGGCCAATGCCAAGTATCTGGCTGCCAATCGGAAAGCAGGGGACGTCGCAGGTGGACTCGGTGGCATTTCAAAGTCGCTGCGCGTGATGCTGCAATCGGCCATTCTTGCCGTCGGCGCGTACTTGGTCATCAGGCAGGAGGCTACGGCCGGGGTCATGGTTGCCAGCTCGATCATGATGGGGCGTGCGCTGGCTCCGGTCGATCTGGCCATTTCGAACTGGAAACCCTTCCTTATGGCGCGCCAGAGTTGGGCCCGGCTGGACGACCTCATGGCAAAGGTCACTGAACCCGGCCCTGTTATGCCAATGCCTGCACCTGAACGCGAACTGCGCGTCGAAGGCGTGACAATCGTTCCGCCCGGCGAAAAGAAGCCGACCGTGACCGGCCTTGCGTTTGCCGTTCAGGCCGGAAGCGCACTCGGGGTCATCGGTGCATCGGGTTCCGGCAAGTCGACACTCTCGCGGGCCATCGTCGGCGCATGGGCGCCGGCCGCCGGAAAGGTTCGCATCGACAGCGCAAGCCTCGATCAATGGGACCGGGAAGCACTGGGCCGTCATGTCGGTTATCTGCCGCAAGGCGTTGAACTGTTCGACGGCACCATTGCCGAAAACATCGCTCGTTTTGAAAATAATCCTGACCCTGAGGCTATTGTCGCCGCGGCGAAGGCAGCGGGCACGCACGAACTGATCCTCCGATTTGAGCAGGGTTACGAAACTCCGATCGGTGAGGCCGGATCGGCACTTTCGGCCGGGCAGCGTCAGCGTATCGGTCTTGCCCGTGCTCTCTATCGCGACCCGTTCCTTGTTGTGCTTGATGAACCCAATGCCAATCTTGATGCGGAAGGCGAGGCCGCCGTCGTTGAGGCGATCGCCTCCGTCCGCGAGCGTAGGGGCGTTGCGGTTGTCGTCGCCCATCGGCCGAGCGCCATCCGCGCCGTGGATTACGTGTTGATGATGGAAGGTGGGCGGCAGAGAGCCTTCGGTCTGCGTGATGAGGTGCTTCCCAAGGTCCTGAAGGCTGGAGCGATGGCACCAGGCGCCGGGGTCACGGCCACCGGGTCGACGCAGGATAACGTGCGAGAGTGCGCTGACATGGAGGATCCCGATGTCCGGCATCGATCAGAACAATGACGTTTCCAGCTCCATTCGCCGGCACCTGTCGGCAGGCCTACTGGCGAGCGTGATCTTTGTCGGAGGAGCCGGAGTCTGGGCGGCCGTCACGGATCTCTCCGGTGCGGTTGTCGCGTCCGGACACTTTGTTGTCGATTCCTATGTGAAGAAGGTGCAGCACCCAACCGGCGGGGTGGTGGGAGAAATCCTGGTGCGCGAAGGCGATAAGGTAAAAGACGGCGACATCGTCATGCGGCTCGATGCCACCCAGACGCGCGCCAATCTCGCCATCGTCACCAAGCGGCTCGATGAGCTGGCCGCCCGGCTGGCACGGCTCGAAGCTGAGCGTGACGATCTGGCGGAGATCGCCTTCCCGGACTGGCTGCTTGCCCGCAGAGATGTTCCGGACGTAGCTTCGGCAATACATAGTGAGACGCGGCTGTTCGAATTCCGCAGACAATCCCGCGAAGGAAGGCGGGCCCAGTTAGCGGAGCGCATTACCCAATATGAGCACGAGATGGAGGGACTCCAGGCGCAGGAGATTGCCTATGAGAAAGGCATCGAGATTCTCCAAAAGGAAATTGCTGCCCTGAGTGGGTTGCGCGAACAAGGAATTGTCTCGGACCAACGCTTGAACAGCCTGAAGACGCAGGTTGTCACTTTCGGCGGCGAACGCGGTGAGAAGATCGCCTATCAGGCACAGTCGGCAGGCCGCATAACCGAAACGCGCCTGCAGATCCTGCAGATCGATCAGGATCTCAAGACGGAAGTCGGCCAGGAGCTCAGAGAGGTTCAGGCGCAAGTAGGGGAATATGTCGAGCGCAAGGTGGCGGCTGAAGACGAACTGCGACGGATCGATATTGTCGCGCCGCAATCGGGCATCGTTCAACAACTCGCAGTTCATACGATCGGCGGAGTGATCACGCCCGCCGATCCGATTATGCTAATTGTGCCAGAAGGCGACGATCTCGCGCTGGAATTGCGGATCACCCCCAAGGACATCGATCAAATCCAGCTTGGTCACAAGGCCGTGCTGCGGATGTCAGCCTTCAATCTGAGAACCACGCCCGAATTGAACGGATATGTCAGCCGGATCGCAGCCGATCTGGCGACGGACGAAAAGACCGGCATTTCCTATTATCTGGTGCGCATATCGGTCCCGCATGCGGAACTGACAAAGCTCAAGGACCTGACGCTCGTGCCTGGCATGCCGGCCGAAGCAATGGTCCAGACGAGTGAGCGTACGGCGCTTTCCTATCTTGTGAAGCCGCTATCCGACCAAATCAGTCGGGCATTCCGCGAGGAATAGAATATTAGACCTTTTTGCTGCTGACGTCTTATTTTAAGATAACTGGAGTGTAAGACTAAGGCAGAGAATTCCGTAATGTTCACTGGTATTTCAACGTCTCGAGAATGCTTTCTATACCTGTCGCCGAAGTTTTAGATCTAGCGCAAGGTGGAGGTTTATTGCCTATACGAGAAGAAACGGATTGAGAGATTCTTCATGTTCCACTGAAGTGCAGACGCGGCGGGCGTCGAGATCCGTCTGATCTGAAACGTCATCATTCGACGGACACCGTCGTGATCGGGTCCGCGTAAGCGCCACCCGGCGAAGCGTAGTCCTCTCCCGGCCAATCACAGGTGCATGGCTTGCCAAACATCCATCGTGCGGATGCGTTCCATCAATACAATCGATTTTACGAATTATAGAGAATAGCGGATATGAAAACGTCGGCCGGGAGAACAGGTCTACTGAGAATGCGAGCTCCCACTCGCCGACCAGTCAAACTGTCCAACTTCTTCCGAAAGATTCATGGACCGACCGGCGCGGTCGAGGCGGGATCATTCGAAACAAATCGCAGTTGGCTGGCGCTAGCCCCCGGAGTTCCGGTTGATATACCTTCCAGGGATGTCGCGTGTGCAATTGAGGCGTTGAGGGTAAAGTTCGATGGAAATACATATGCAGGAACCGATCTCTTCATTAAAAGTACATCGGCATATCGTTTCACTACTGCAAAAACCCGATCCCGTCATCTTGGACATCGGCTGCAATGACGGAACCGATACGCGACGTTTTCTCAGGCTTTGCCCGAAGGCTCAGCTCTACTGCTTTGAGCCAGACCCTCGCGCGGCTGCTCGCTTTAAGAAAAACATGAATCCGTACCTGGACAAGGTGAAACTGTTTGAAATCGCGCTCAGCAACCGAAATGGCACGATTGATTTCCATCCAAGCAATGGAGAAGGAAGCGCAAAGGAATGGGACCAATCTGGCTCGATACGCCGACCCAAGAATCATCTTGTCGAACATGCTTGGGTTCGGTTCGATCGCCCCATCTCAGTTGAAACTCGAAGGCTTGACGACTGGTGCAGCGAAGCGAACCTGAACAAGATCGATTTCATCTGGATGGATGTGCAGGGAGCCGAGTCAGATGTCATTGCTGGCGGCAGACAGACCTTGAGCAACACGCGCTTTATCTACACGGAATATAGCGACCACGAGCTCTATGAAGGGCAGCTGTCCCTGCAAGCCATTCTTGATCTTTTGCCTTCGTTCGAATTGGTGACCCGCTATCCACGCGGAGTGGAGGGCGATGTTTTGCTTAGGAATACGAGCCTCTAGAACAGGCCCGTTCTGCTTCTGTCCTGCTGCAGCCCTCCATCCTCATTGGAGATCCACAAGCGGCTGGATTTGGGTGCGAGGATCGCACCGTGAGCGGTCGCAGCATGCTTGATTGGACCGAAGCCTGGTTGCCTTGCAGATCCGCCGGAAACAGGTTCTGCGAGGCGAGGCAAGGGAATTGGTCCCCGTGAAGGACTCGAATTTTCAGCTTGGGGCCACCTGAACCGCGGCCTTCGCCGAGCTCGGTGAATCGAACGGAATCATGGATGAGCAGTCGCACGGCATCTTTTCACTGACCAGGCGCAATCGCGAGAGGATGTTGCCACACATGATCGCGACCGCCGCTGCGCTCGAGGTTTGCGACCAGGCACGGGGATTTTGTCTGCTCGGCTGCAGCCAGTCGGCCCTCGATACCATCGCCGCGATCCGCGCAAACATTCGATACTTTGCGCCGACTCTGGCGCGCTCGCCGTGCCCCATAGGGGAAATGCACGCCCCCAGAATAATGCGATGCGCCGATGGGTCCAAGGGCTTGTTCAGTCGCGCCGGCCTTCGCCGCAGCGGAGGCGGACATCATTCCTTGGATGCCACCGCCGATGATCAGTAGTCGACGAGTCATATCCCACTGCCCATTTCTTCGGACACGGGTTCGGGCCAGCTCTCGATGGAGGTACGGCTGATGAAGCCAGGGTGCTCGGGTTTCGCGCATGGCGCGCGCCCCAGAAGGCTGTCGAGGATGCGACGCGCGCGCCAGGCCAGCAGGTTTAGGTTCGGATCAGCCAGCCCGCGCTGCCCGAGGCTCGCGTTCTGTATGAAGACGCTTCTGTCACGCGGTCCGTCCCAGCACACCGAAAAATCCTCGCGAAGGGCCAACTCATTCTCGATCTGCTCCAGGCGGTCGGCGATCGGTTCCAAGAAGTCTGGCAGGGCGTTCTGGTAACCGGTAGCCAGGATGACGATGTCGGCCGTAACTTCTCCGACATCGTCCATGCCGCGCTGCAGGGTCAGCCTGTGACCCGCCCCGGCGTTGATGCAGCGCGAAACGTTGCAACCCGGCCGTAGTGTGATGTCGCATTGGTTTGGCTCGAGAAATGCGTGGCGGTATAGCGCCTGATAGATCGCGCGTAACGTGGTTTCCGAAATGCCGTCCGAGGCAGGCACGAAACGACGCAAAAGCAGCTTGCGCTGCGACTCGCTCATCGCCGCGAAACGATCCGAAAAGCAGGGCATGAACAACTCGTTTGTGAACGGGCTGTTGTCGAGAGGCAGGTAGTTTTCGCGCTGCGAGACCCAAGTGATCGAGGCGGGCCGCCGTTCTTTCGGCAGGCCGACAAGGTGTAACAGCACCTCGGCTCCCGACTGGCCTCCGCCAACCACGCAGACATGCTTTTTCCGCACCTCAGGATGGATGTGCAATAAAATCGATGAGTGGAACAGGTTGCGTCCAATCCAGCCCTGAAACTGAGGCGGAATTTGCGCCTGCTTGCCAATGCCGACCACGACGTTTCTGGCGCCGAGAACCGCGTTATCCGTCCGCACCCGAAACTCGCCGTCAAAGCGGATTTCGCGCACCGTCTCGCCGCCACGGACAAGTGGGTTCCTGTGGAAGGCCCAGTTCAGATATTGCTCGAACTCAGCTCTGAGCACGGCCTCGAATTGTGCGTTCAGGAAGTGGTACAGACGCCCGTTCTGGTACAGGTAGTTTATGAAAGTGTAGGCTGATCGCGGATTCACCAGCGTGACCAGATCCTTGAAGTGGCTGACCTGGAGCTCCGAGGAATCGAATGCGATGCCTGGATGCCAGCGGAAGTCGACCTGCCGATCCAGGAACAGCGCCCCTTGCCCAATTTCTTCGTGTATCTGACACGCAAGACTCAAATTAGACGGCCCGGCGCCGACCCCAACGCAAGAAAGCTCCACTTGCTTTGCTCCTATTGGTGTTTCCCAAACCAAGCGGCATGTTCGCGGCGAATATCGGCCATAGCCATTGGGCTTACTCCCCTCTCGCGGGCACTCTCGAGCGGCGGTCCCGACCGGATGTGCGAGTAAGCCAAAGGCCTGCGCGCCTCCGAGCCGTCGAAGGTTGGCGATATCGACAGCGGCGCGGCGTCATCCGGGTCTGGCACGGAACCGCTATGTGATACTGTCGGGCGCATCTTACGCGGCTACTGGCGGCTGCCCCGACCGTAGGAATGGCTGTTTCCCGGCCGCGACGGAAGCGGCCCTATCCATGTACAGGCCCTGTATTCGGCCTTCCGCCGGCCTGGCGGCACCCGAGAGCGCAGTCTTCACGGCGGCGACGGCATTTTCGGTCAGCATGATCATGGGACAACGTCTCGCTGATGCGTTCGGAGACCCCCGTGCAAAGACCGAGCCAGAGACGAAAATTTTATTAAAGCAATGAGTTAGCGGATTTACTGTCCAATCGGAAATCCGACACTGTCGGAAATCCGACATTGATCAGAAGGCGGACGCCTCACGGCGGCGCCCCTCCCCCGCTGCCGGGCATACGGGTCACGTACCACGGGGGTCGACCGAATTAAGCTTGGCGGAGAGACATAGAGACGGGAAGACGGAACTTGTCGAAGTAGTATGCGCAGGGCTTGTTGGACCGCCGGGTGTCCTGACATGCGCCAGATCCCCGTTGGCGAACCGGCGGCAACCGCTGCACTAACGGCGGCGGACCTCGGCAAGCCGCCGATTGATCGGCGGGCTCCGCAAGATCGGCGATCTCGCCGAAGAAGTTCAGCCTGCCCGAGGACTTCAGGACTGTGACGGGCGCATGATGGCGCAGTAATCGAACAGCTTGCGGTTCCACTCTCTCGGACTCTCACCCGCGCGGCGGAATTGGCGCCTTCTTACCGCGGCCCCAAAGGATGAACATTGAAAGGGCGAGTAGGATGATGTTGAGCGGCACGACCGAGGCCTCGCCACGAGACAAATGAAAGATTATCGCAGCAATTTGCAGCAGCACACAACCAAGTGCAGCCAGAACGGTGAGGCGTGGCTGAATCCGAGTTAGCGCAGGCAAAAGCACGCCAAACCCGCCCGCAATGTCGATGAGGCCCATAAGGTGCAGGAACCATGGGGGCACTGCGCCGGGCCAGACCCACATTGCCGCCAATTGATCGACCGGCATGAACAGCTTCATGCCGCCAAACAGGGTAAAGGACGTAAAAACGAGCAATTGGGCGACCCACAGCCCGGCTCGCAGCGGCTTCCCTGCCGGCTGTGTTGGCGCAAAACTCAAGGTATTTGACATGCGATAACTCCATAAGGCTGAAAAGCACCACCTCTCGGGGCGCAAGCAAGTAGCCAGCACATACGCCGGCTGGGTTACTTCCTGTTCGAGTGATTTTAGTTCGCAGCACCACCAAAGAAAGCGATCAAATTTCGGTGCAGTCATTCAAATAAACTGATATAGTCGCTGTACATGGCGATCCGAACGGAAATGGCCCTATGCCGACGATCTGCGGCGCTGGTCCTTGCAGAGGCTTCTGGCCAACAATCGATGGAAGCGAAGTCAGGGATGACTGGGGCTGTGGGGCAGATGGCCACGCGCACTCGGCATCGGGAATCGCGGATGGTCTCTGAAAAGCGTTCAGATCTTTGGGCATGACTATGGACGCGCTCACCCTCGATCAATTCCTGGTATTCGTCACGATCGTCGAAGAAGGCAGCTTTGCCGCAGCTGCTCGGCGAATGAACCGGGCGCAATCCGCGATCACCTACACCATTCAGAAACTGGAGGAACAGAGCGGGTTCCCTCTTTTTGATCGCTCCGCCTATCGCCCGGCACTCACGGAAGCGGGCAAAGCCTTGTTACCGCGCGCACGGCGGATTCTTGACGACGTCGCAGATTGGCGGCACCAGGCGCAAGGAATTTCAAAGGGGCTCGAGGCAGAACTCACCCTGGCGGTTGTCTCCTACACGCCAGCGATCCTCCTGAGCCGTGTGCTTGGGGAATTCACCCAGGCTTTCCCTTTCGTCGAAATTCGCATCTTGACCGAAACCTTCGATGCAGCGGCCAAAGCCTTACGCGATGGAACAGCTGACCTGGGTTTGCTTGCCGAGCGCCAACCTGATGAATTCGAGCGGCGGGTGTGCGGGCGGATCGATCTCGTTCCGGTCGCGGCACCAACGCATCCGCTTGGCAAAATTGACGGGCCATTCAGCGCAACGATCCTGCGGGACTACACCCAATTGGTTATTAGCCCGGCCCCCCAGGTTGACAGTGGGCGAGACTATGGCGTGCATGCAGCCAACCGGTGGCGCGTCAACGACCTTCAGACGAAATACGACCTCATCCTCGCCGGCGTCGGCTGGGGTTCAATGCCACGGTCACGGGTTGAGGGAGATATTGCCGCCGCACGGTTGATCGAGCTGAGACCAGAAAGCTGGGAGGGCTCTGATGTGATGCCAAGCTTCCCATTGGTTATCGCCTACAGGAAGGAAAAGGCACTGGGTCCCGCTGCAGTGTGGCTGATCGAAAAATTCGTTTCCCAAAGATGGTAGCGCGAATTGGAGGTCAGTCCGCGAAAAGGTGGTTTTTCTTATGCTCGTTCGACCGCAAGGGCTGCGGCCCGAGACAGCTTCCTCGGGGGCGATGATTTCGAGCAGGCTTTCCACCGAATAGACGGTCACGTCCTCACCAGCGCACGAGCCTCGATGACTGGCACGGAGCGGCGATATCGGTTCGCTGCTCGGCGGTGTCACCGCCGCGCGCCATGGGCCTGCGCCCCTCTGCATTCTGGGGCCATTGCGCCCGCCGTGGCGATGTTCCTGCTCTCCGCGCTGGCTGGCTCTCATCGTTGGGTCTCCGCGTCCAGCAGGGCAAGCTTCACTGATAGTCGTCACGATGCGATGGGGCAATTCCTCAGCCCTGTTCGGACTTCCAGGCGGCGGCCGCAAGCATCGCTTCGCCTATGTGCCGGTCGCCTTGGGCGTTCAGCATTTCGCCAGCATTGCGAATATCGCGGGGTTCCTTGTTCTGGCTGAGCTTGGCTTTGCCGACAAGGCGGGTGATCTCGATCTCCAGTCCGACGATCGCCTTGACCATTGTGTCGATAAAGTCCCTAGGCGCGTCGCCCATCTTCCAAGGGACAGGCTGGGCTGCCTCGTGCCTGCGGGTCAGTCTGGCGACATTGTGACGGACATAGCTCTCGTCGTCACGGACTGTGATCCGTCCGTATGCATGGGCAACGAGGTAGTTCCAGGTCGGCACCTGCCGGTGGAACTCCTGCTTGCTCGGATACCATTGCGGCGAGACATAGGCGTCGGCCGCGCGGAACACGACGAGCACCTCATCGCCGGTCGACACGTCCTGCCAGACCGGGTTGTTACGGGCGACGTGGCAGTTCAGAGCGCCGTGCCTTCCCTGCGCCCGGTCGAGTTCGAAGGGAATGTGATTGGCATCGAGCCCGCTCCTGCCATGGGTGATCAATACGCCAAGGGCGCTCGTCTCTATCAGATCGTGGAGAGCCTCTTGGCTAGGTTCGTCGAAATGTGGGGGTACGTACATCACGGTTCCTTCACTGTCGGCCGGTTTCGCCGTTCATTGAGCAATGCCCGCCGGCAGGCGTTTCAGCGCCTCGACGATCTGACGCTTTGCGACAGCCGGGAGCGACAGGATCGGGCTCGGAGGTTCGGCGCGGCAAATGTCGAGCAATTCGGCGAGCACATAGACGACGCGAAGGCTGGAGAACTGCTTGAAGAGATCCCAGATTGGCGTCAATGCGGCGTCGAGGCGGCGTGCTTCGATCGCATCGCCCGCCTGCGACGCCCTGACAATCTCTATGCAGACCTCGGGCAGGATGCCGGCCAGCACGCTGTACCAGGTGTCGGCTCCGGCGATCATCGCTTCGGTGGCATTCCAATCGCCGCTGTAGCCGATCGAAAAGCCTTCCGGCACGATGCTCCTCTGCCCGGCCAGATGGCTTCGGATTTTGTCGCTCTTGTCCGTTGGATTCTTGATGGCGACGATCCCCGGCACCTTGGCCAAGCGGCTGACAAGTGCTGGAGTGAAATGGAAATGCGTCGTTCCGGGATTGTCGTAGATGACAATCGGAAGGCCACCTTCGCGCGCCACGGTCGAGAAATGTTCGAAGACCTCGTCATCGGTGAGCGGGGTGTACGAGACAGCCGCGAGCAAACCCGCGGCAGCGCCGAGGGCCTTGGCGTCCTGCGCGAGCCTTACCGCCTCGTCGGTGC
The DNA here is from genome assembly GCF_014843905.1 of Mesorhizobium silamurunense. Taxonomy (NCBI): domain Bacteria; kingdom Pseudomonadati; phylum Pseudomonadota; class Alphaproteobacteria; order Hyphomicrobiales; family Phyllobacteriaceae; genus Mesorhizobium; species Mesorhizobium silamurunense. The sequence continues at coordinate 95,488 of NZ_LPVS01000038.1, forward strand.
GTAGCGCGCCCACGCCCACCACGACCGGCGTCTGCCCATCGGCTGCCTCCAAAGCCTCGGCAAGGGCCCGTCGCCGCTCTTCGCGCGTGAGGTAAATGTAGGTCCCGGTGCTGCCGAGAAGGCCGATGGAATCGACCTTTGCGGCGCAAAGCCGTGTAATCAGCTTGCGCAGGGCCTTGGTATCGACGCGGCCGTCACGATCACTCGGCGTGATGGGGAATGCGGAAAGCCCGCTCAGGAATGCCATTGCGTTGCTCCAAATTTCTGCATGGGCGCCAGTGTTGGAAGCGAGATGGGAACCGGCTTATCAGAGCAGTTCCAGTGCCTGCCTCAGATCGGCGATCAAGTCGCCGGCGTCCTCCAGACCGACCGAGAGACGCATGAGGTCCTCGCCGACGCCATCGGCAAGATGAGCATCCTTGCGGATGCTCTTACGGGCTCGTGTCAGACTCGCCGGATGGTAGATGAGGCTGTCAGCATCACCGAGGCTGACCGCTCGGGTGACCAGGGTGAGCCGGTCCATCATGCGGCGCGCGCCCTCGAACCCGGCGTGGAGGCCGAAAGCCAACATGCCTGATCCCTGGGACATCTGCTTTCGGGCAATCGCCTGATCGGGATGCGAGTCGAGGAACGGGTAGCTCACCCATGCCACCGCAGGATGCGCCTCGAGCGCTTGCGCGGTCGAAAGAGCCGTCGCGCTGTGTCGCTCCATGCGGAGCGCGAGCGTCTTGAGCCCGCGCAGGATCAGGAACGCCGAGAGTGGTGATAGTGCGGCACCGGTGATATAGCGCAGACCCGTTTCGTGCAGCGTGTGAAGTGTTTTCGCGTCACCCAAGATCGCCCCGCCGAGAGCATCGCCGTGGCCATTGATATACTTCGTCAGCGAGTGGATGACGATATCGGCCCCGTGTTCCAGCGGCCGCTGGAGCGCGGGCGAGGCAAAGGTGCTGTCCACCGCTACCTTCACGCCGCGCGCGTGTGCGCGTTCGGCGATTTCGGCGATGTCGAGGATGCGGCTCAGCGGGTTGACCGGGGTCTCGAAGAAAACAAGCCGGGTCCGGTCAGTGATCGCGCCATCGAGATTGTTTGGCTCGGACAGATCGACCGCGACGACCTTGATCCCAAAACGCGGGACCGCCTGTTCGACCATGGCGAGCGTGTTCGCGTAAAGGGTCTTGTGGACGATGAGTTCGTCGCCCTGTGACAGCAGCGACAGGATCAGCGTGCCGAAGGCAGCCATCCCGGATGCCACGACCAGACCCGCCTCGGCCCCCTCCAGATTGGCGAGCCGTTTCTCGAGGATTTCCGTCGTCGGATTGTATTCGCGAGCGTAAAGCCTGCCGCCGAGCGCGGCTGCAGCCTCATTAGCCGCCACGCTCTCAAAGCCATATGTGGACGTCAGGAAGACCGGAGGCTGGACTGCGTTCGAAAATCCGACCGGATCGTAGCCAAAATGGATTGCGCGGGTGTCGAAGCCGAGGTCAGCGTCGCTCCGCGACCGCTCCGGAGCATTCATTTTAGTTCGATCGGTCGTGCTGGTCATCGGTCTGTGGTGTCCTCTTGGATTTTCGGCAGAATGCGCTCAAACTGGTTTATATGAAATGTCCAGTTGGCGATGATTGAAATGGTCCAGTCTCAAGATCCCGGCTCTGCGGGTGAGCACGCGATGGGTGCGCGCCAGATTTACATGGCGCTTCGAGACCAGATTCTTGGCGGTGTTTATGAAACCGGCAGTCAGTTGCCGTCGTCGCGGGGCCTCGCAAATGAACTCGGCGTTTCGCGAACGACTGTCACCGTCGCCTACGAGCAGTTGACCGCAGAAGGTTTCATTGAAGTCCGTCAAGGCGCACGACCTCGCGTTGCATCTTCGCTGATCGGTCACCAGGCGAGCAGCACCGTCTCAAAACGCGCCGGCCCGATTCATCTTTCCACCTACGGCGAGAGACTGCGCGCCAGTTCGCCTTGGCCAGATTACCTGCCTAACCGGTTGAAAGTGGATTTCCGTTATGGCGACCTCTCGCCGTCCGATTTTCCGGCGCTGATGTGGAAGCGCGCCATGAACACGGCGATGTCGCAACGCCCCGGGCGCCTGGCTTATGACGATCCGCGCGGATCGCCTCGCCTGCGCCAGGCGCTGCAGGGATATTTGTGGCGCGCCCGAACCCTAAGCTGCGAGGTCGAGCAGATCATTATCGCAAGCGGCTCGCAGCAGGGTCTCGACCTTTGTGCGCGCTTGCTGCTCGATCCTGCCGACAGCTTCGTGGTCGAGGACCCGTGCTATAGGATGGCGCGCCAGGTCTTTGCCAGCACAGGCGCGAGGCCTGTTTCTGTCGCCGTCGATGGAGACGGGATGAAGACGGAGCTACTTGATGGGATCACGGCGCGGCTGGCCTATGTCACGCCGTCGCATCAGTTTCCGCTCGGCGGCGTCTTGCCGGTCTCGCGCCGGTATCAGCTCCTCGAATGGGCCCGGCGCAACGACGCCTATGTGATCGAGGACGACTACGATGGCGAGTACCGCTACGACATTCGTCCGGTACCCCCGCTGCACAAGCTGGAGGACCGCAGTTCCGTCATCTATCTAGGTACGATCTCCAAGACGCTGTCGCCGATGCTGCGCATTGGCTATCTCGTTGTCCCCCCGGAATTGCAAGACGTCTTCGCGACGGCCAAGCAGCTTCTGGACAGGCATTCTCCGGTGGCGGAGCAGGAGGCCCTGGCCTCGCTCATTGAGAGCGGCGGCTATGAAAGCCATGTGCGCCGCGTCCGCCGTCTGAACGGCGAGCGCCGAGAGACCCTGCTCGCCGCCCTTCGACGCGCGTTCGCAGACCGCATCGTCATCGAAGGCGCTGATGCCGGGCTGCATGTCGTCGTCTGGTTCAAGGACCTCCGTCGGTCGTTGGAGGACGTGCTGGTTGAAGAGGCGCGACGAGGAGGCGTGGGTGTCTATTCAATATCGCCGCTCTACGGCCGGGAAACGGATGAAGACCGCGCCGACCGGATCGGATTGGTGATGGGCTATTCCGCCTTGACCACAGGGCAAATCGAGAACGGCGTTCGACTCCTCACGGATGCTGTCGAACGGGTGAGAAGGAACTCTCCGGACACTTCGGCTGCACCCAAGGTGTCGGCCGGCACGGCGAAACGGGCCTGACTTATGACGTTCGGCGATCTGCGGATTGCTGACTGGATCAGGCAAAATCGCAAAAACTGGCTCTGTCAGTCAGGCCAGTTCCCGGGCAGAGATTTCGCCGGATCAGGCTGCGACCCTCCCCGGAGCGCGGAAGCAAACATGGCGAACGAACATATCGAGGTGAACCCTCAAATCCGGCTGGAAGCTGGAGGCCGCGACTGCGGTCATAGAGGGCAAAGAAGCATGACGTGGCAGGGAACGCTGCTTCACATCCACGTTGCACCTGCGGCGTCCTACGAGATGGAAGAGTTGACGGAGGCACAACTCGTTGCCGGGCGCGGCATTGTTGGGGACCGATACTATCTCGGAACGGGGACCTACTCTGCGAAACCCGACGTGCGCGAAGTGACGCTGATCGAGGTTGAAGTCCTGGAAGCCATTGCACAGGGCGAACCCAGGATTCCGGGTTTCAAGGCCATGCTCGCGCCCGAAGATCATCGGCGAAACCTGACCACGCGCGGCGTACCGTTGGGTCATCTGGTTGGTACGCGCTTTCGGATCGGGGAAACCGTCCTGCGGGCTGCGCGGATGAATTTTCCCTGCAAGTATATCGAGCAACTGCTCGGCATTCCCGGTCTCTACGAGGGGCTTCTGAACCGCTCTGGCCTGAACTGCGCGATCGAGGTTGGCGGCGTGATCCGCCCCGGTGATCCGATTCTACCAATTGACGGGTAATCGATATGGCCTCGCCCCGCATCATCATGAAACTGACCGTGACCGCCACCCGCAAAGAGTCAGGCGACGTCCTGGTCATCGACCTGAAGCACACGCGCAAACCTCTGCTTCCGCCCTTCGAACCGGGCTCTCACGTCGATGTTCATCTGCCTGATGGGAAAGTGCGCCAGTATTCGCTCTGCGGCGATCCGACAGATCTGAGCCGCTACACAATCGCGGTGAAGCGCGAAGAGGTTGGTCGCGGCGGCTCGGCGTGGATCCACGAGGCGGTGGCGGCCGGATGCATGCTCCCGGTTTCTGCGCCTCGCAATCATTTTCCGCTTGCCCAACGCGAAGGGCCAACCGTGCTGTTGGCGGGAGGCATCGGGATCACCCCGATCCTGGCAATGGCACGCGCCTTGGAGCGGCAGGGCAAGACGTGCGAGCTGCATTACTTCACCCGCAGCCGGGCACTCGCGCCTCTGTTGTCGGTCATCGAGCGGGAGCTCGACTGCAACACCGTGTGGCTGCATTTCGACGACGAACCGGAGACCAGGCAGGATCTTGAAACGTTGCTATCGACGCGTTCCTCCGACGCACAGCTCTATTATTGCGGTCCACCGGGCTTCATGGCGGCCGTGGACCGGGCGACCGCGCACTGGCCGGAAGGAACCGTGCATTTCGAGGCCTTTCAGCCGCCGGAACAGGACCGTGCACCACCCGAACCTTTCACGATCACCCTTCGCGACGGGACAGTGGTTCCTGTCGCGGCCGATACTTCGGCCCTCGCAGCGCTGCGCGCCGCTGGCGTGCTGCTCATGGCATCGTGCGAGAACGGGGTTTGCGGGACCTGCGAATGCAGAATTCTGGAAGGGCAGCCGATCCATCGGGATGCTGTCCTGTCCAAGGACGCTCGGACTCATCGGTTCATTCCATGCATATCGCGCGCAGCCGGCGTGCTGAGGCTAGATCTGTGAAGCCAGCCCTATCTGGAAACACCGGTGCGACGCATCAATTGCGGAGAATTGGATGACATCGAAAATTGTCTATTTGAACCAAATCGAGCGGTGTGTCTCCTGGCTTGCCGCCTGGACGGTACACAATGCCAACCACGTGCGGGAAGCCGACGAGATCAAGGTTGGTGGCCACCAAGCCTCCTCCGCCTCTCTCGGCACGATCATGACCGCGCTTTATTACGCTGCACTGCGTCCGCAGGACCGGGTGGCGGTCAAGCCCCATGCCGCCCCGATCTTCCATGCGATTCAGTATCTGTCCGGGAATCAGACACGCAAGAAACTCGAAAACTTCCGCGGCTATAAGGGCGCCCAGAGTTACCCCTCGCGGACCAAGGACGTGGACGATGTCGACTTCTCGACCGGCTCCGTGGGCCTGGGTGTCGCACAGACGCTCTTTTCCTCCCTCGTGCAGGACTATGTATCCGACCACGGTTGGATGAAGGGTCGGCCCGAGGGGCGCATGGTGAGCCTGATCGGCGACGCCGAGATGGACGAGGGCAACATCTACGAGGCCTTGATCGAGGGTTGGAAGCATGCGCTGCGGAACTGCTGGTGGATCGTGGACTACAACCGTCAGTCGCTCGACGCGGTCATCCGCGAAGGTCTCTGGCTGCGCTTCGAGCAGATATTCAAGAACTTCGGCTGGGACGTGGTGATCCTGCGCCATGGCTCTCTCCAGCAGGCCGCCTTTGCCGAACCGGGAGGGGAGAAGCTGCGCGATTGGATCGAGCGGTGCTCCAACCAGCTTTATTCGGCGCTCACCTTTCAGGGCGGTGCGGCCTGGCGGAAGCGGCTGCTCGACGAGATTGGCGATCAGGGGCCGGTCACCGAGCTAATCGAACGCCGTTCTGACGACGAGTTGCAGGCGCTCATGGTCAACCTGGGCGGCCACGACCTGCCGAGCCTTCTCCAGGCCTTCGAGGCGGCCTCGCAGCATGACCGACCGGTCTGTTTCATCTGTTACACGATCAAGGGTTATGGCTTGCCGCTGGCCGGCCACAAGGACAACCATGCCGGCCAGATGACGCCCACCCAGATGGAAGGCTTCCGCCAGCGGATGGGAGTCCGGCCCGGCAAGGAATGGGATAAATGGGCCGCGGCGACGTTGCCTCCGGCAGAACTAGAGGCCTTCATCGCCCAAGCGCCGTTCTTCAGCGAGGGCCGGCGCCGGCTTACCGCGCCCGGGATTCCGGTTCCCGAGGCTCTGCCCGCGCCGGCACAGGGGGGCAAGCAGGTCTCAACCCAAATGGGTTTCGGCCAGATCCTCAACGAGATTGCGCGCAGTGAAACGCCGCTCGCCGAGCGCATCGTCACGACTTCCCCGGACGTCACGGTGTCGACCAATCTCGGCCCTTGGGTCAATCGACGCGGACTCTTCGCCCGCGAAAGCATGGCCGATACCTTCAAGGCCGAGCGTATCCCTTCAACCTACACCTGGGAGTTCGGGCCCAAGGGGCAGCACCTCGAACTCGGCATCGCCGAATCCAATCTCATGATCATGCTCGGGGCGCTGGGGCTGTCGCATTCCGTGAATGGCGTGCGGTTGCTGCCGATCGGGACCGTGTATGATCCCTTCATCTATCGCGCGGCCGATCAGCTGAACTATGCCTGCTACCAGGATGCGCGCTTTCTGCTGGTCGCCACCCCCTCCGGCGTGACCCTCGCCCCCGAGGGAGGAGCGCACCAGTCGATCGGCACGCCGCTGATCGGCATAGCGCAGGACGGGCTTTGCGCCTTCGAGCCGGCCTTCGTGGATGAGCTCGCGGTGATCATGCGTTTCGCCTTCGACTACATGCAACGGAACGGCGAAGGCGATCCCGATGAAACGACATGGCTGCCTGATCAGACCGGCGGATCGGTCTATCTGCGCCTGTCCACACGGCCCTTGGAGCAGCCTCATCGGGACATAGGTGCGGAGCTGGCGCGCGACATCGTCAACGGTGCTTATTGGCTGCGCCCGCCCGGACCGAACGCCAGCGTTATCATCGCCTACCAGGGCGTCGTCGCGCCGGAAGCGATTGCCGCGACGGGTCTTCTTGCGGAAGACCGGCGCGATGTCGGGCTGTTGGCGATTACATCCGCTGATCGGCTCAATGCGGGCTGGCAGGCCGCGGAGCGTGCCCGGCAGCGCGGAACAGTCGCCGCGATGAGCCACATCGAGCGTCTGCTGGCGCCACTGTCGCGCGATTGCGGGATCGTCACCGTGATCGATGGTCACCCCGCGACTCTCGCCTGGATCGGTGGCGTGAACGGTCATCGCGTCAAGGCTCTGGGGGTCGAGCATTTTGGCCAGACGGGGACTATCGCAGACCTCTATCGTCACCACGGACTCGATGCGAATGCCATCGCGCACGCGGCGCAGGCGGTCAGTGCCGGACGCAGCATTCGCTATTTGAAGTCGCTCCCTTGAGCCGCCGCCGGATGTCTTGCGCGATTGCCACGATGGCGGTTGCGCAAGAGCCAGATCGATTCGAAGCCGATCACGACGGATGGATCATGTCTGTCTCCTCTCCGCGTTCGAGCACAGCCATTGAAAACGAAACGGGCTGATCGTCCGCTGCAGCATAGGAGTGCGGCTGATCGGTGACGAGCCGCGCGGCTTCGCCAGCCTGCAATGTCATAGTCTCAGAGCCGACGGTGATCTTGAGACTTCCTCGCGCGACCGAAAGAAGCTCACGGGTGCGCCGGCTGTGAGGGTCCGACCGATGAATGTCGCCGGGCACAATCGTCCAGGACCAGATCTCGAACATCGTCCGGCCTGACGTCGAGGCTTCCAATTTCGCCTCGCTTCCATGCGGTGTTTTCCAAAGTGTTGCAGGATTGGTGCGCTCTATCGGACCACCTGAGAGCTCCTCGGAGGAGGCGCCCAACAGATCGGTAACTGACAGAGAGAAGGCGATCGCCAGACGGCACAGCACCCCGATGCTCGGATTGGCCCTTCCCTGTTCGATGGCCACGACGGTGCCCTTCGACAGGCCGGAGAGCGCAGCAAGTCCATCCAGGCTCAAGTTCTGGGCTCGGCGCAGATGCTGCACCCTCAGTGATAGTGCGGTCCCAAGTTGTCTCTCCGTTGCCTCTGCCATTTCATCGTCGGTCATTATATTGACTTCCACTGACGGATCCCATACGGTCACTATAATGACCGGCGCGGACAGTTCAACCGGGCCGTCTCGAAACGCCAGGATCGATGTTCCTGGTCCTTCCAGCCATATTCCTTTTGAAATCAAGCTGAGGAAGCGCACCATGTACCTCGAGACCAAGGCGATTCACGCGGGCCGGAAGGTCGATCCGTCCACCGGGGCCATCACCCTTCCGTTCCACCCCAGCACGACCTTCGAGCGAAGCGCGGACGGCTCCTTCCCGTCCGGCTATGAATATATCCGGGATGACAACCCGACGCGGCACGCGTTCGAGACGGCGATGGCTGCGCTCGAAGGCGGCCAGGCCGCTGTCGCCTTTTCGTCCGGCATGGCCGCGATCACCGCGGTGTTCGAGGGGCATGCTAGCAAGGGCAATCGCATCGTCGTACCGGACGACATGTATTTCGGCATCCGGTCGCTGATCGATGAAACCGACATCGGGCACAGATTCGACTTCGTCGCCGTTGACATGCGCGACATGGACGCCTTGCGCGCGGCTGTCGGTGCCGCGCCCACCGGCCTCGTCTGGATCGAGACCCCCTCCAACCCGCTTATCCGTATCGTGGACATTCGGGCGACTTGTGACCTCGCGCACGAGGCCGGTGCGCTCGCGGTGGTGGACAATACCTGGGCGACGCCCGTCCTGCAGCGCCCGTTCGAGCTCGGGGCCGATGCTGTCGTGCATTCGGCAACGAAATACATCGGCGGCCATTCCGACCTGATGGCAGGGGTCGTCGTCCTGCCGGAGGCTTCGCCGCTGGAACGCCCCTTGCGCATGATTCAACGTCACAAGGGAAGCGTTGCGGCCCCCTTCGACTGCTGGCTGGCGCTGCGCGGGCTGCAGACCTTGCCGGTTCGTATGCGAGCCCATTGCGAGGGCGCTCAAAAGGTCGCCGAAGCGTTGCGAAAGCATTCCGCTGTCGAAGCCGTCCTCTTTCCCGGCCTACCGGGCGACCCGGGGCATGCGTTGGCCGGGCGGCAGATGTCGGGCTATGGCGCCATGCTTTCCTTCATCGTCGGCGGCGGTGCCGAGGCCGCCATTGCGGTTGCTGGCCGGCTCAAACTCGTGGTGCGGGCCACGAGCCTCGGGGGTACGCACTCGCTGATAGAACACCGGGCCTCCGTCGAAGGGCCGAAGTCAATGGCTCCGTCGGGACTCTTGCGACTCTCCATCGGGCTCGAGCATCCCCAGGACATCATCGACGATCTCGATCAGGCTTTGTCGGTGGTCGGATGACTCCGGCGGCTTTGTGCAGCAAGCACGATCGGACTCCCACAAGTCCGGGGCGTCCGCCTTACCCGCGATGGTGGATTGAATGAACCGTAACGCAGAGCCTTCCCGCAGAACGGAGCAGCCCGTGTCTTTGAAGCCCATGATCGCCCCCGAGATTTACGCCCGACACCCGAACTTTCATTTGCTGAGCATGGTCGTGCGAAGCGCGGAAGTCGACGTGCCGCAGGCCCCGGCGCTCGCTGACGCGATCGCGGCCGCGGAGCAGGCCGCGTTTGGCGACGATGCTCAACGGGATGCGCATCTTGCAGCCTGGGCCGAAGCCTACAGGTCCTTCGGTGCCAACGCTAATCGAACACCCTGCTCGGCTGCGGCGCTTCTCAAGCGGATTCGCAAGGACGGCTCATTGCCACGGATTTCGCCGCTGGTGGACGCCTACAACGCCGTCAGCGTGCTTTACGGCGTTCCGGTTGGGGGTGAGGACCTCGATCACTATCAGGGTCTTCCGAGACTTCTGATCGCTACGGGAGCGGAGCCGTTCAACACCGTCCAGCAGGGCGAACCGGTCACCGAGCATCCTGAGCCGGGCGAAGTCATCTGGTGCGATGACGCCGGAGTCACCTGCCGCCGCTGGAACTGGCGGCAGGGGCGGCGGACTATGGTGACGGCCGATTCGCGTTCCCTTTGGCTTGTGCTCGAGGCGCTCGAGCCCATGCCTTCGGAGCGGCTGAGGGCCGCTGGGGCGCAACTGACCGGAGTGATTGGGGCACTGTGCCCAAATGCCCAGATCGAAATCGCTGGGTTGAATACATCCACCCCTACTTAACCCGCGCAGTCGAGAAGAACTAACATGTACCGACCCCGTCGATCTGTAGAAGACCGCCCCGATGTGCTTCTGGCCGCGATCCGCGAGATCGGCTTCGCCACGATCGTGACGCCGACGCCTGCAGGCATCGAGGCCACGCATGTGCCGACCATCGCGCGGCAGGCTCCGGATGGACACCTGATCCTCGCGACCCACGTCGCGCGTGCCAACGCGCATTGGCGGGTACAAGAGGGGAGCGCCAGTCTCGCGATTTTTCAGGGCCCTCACACCTACATGTCGCCGCAGTGGTATCCGACCAAGCGCGAGACGGGAAAGGTCGTTCCCACATGGCTCTATATCGCCATACATGCGCACGGAAGCTTGACGGCGATTGAGGATAGGACTTGGTTGCGCCGCCAGGTTGAAGACCTGACCGACCGGCACGAGGCCACACGCACAGCGCTCTGGAGCGTGTCGGATGCGCCGCAAAAATATATCGAGAGCATGATGCGGGGCATTGTCGGTCTGGAATTTCGCGTCGAGCGCCTCGAGGGAGCATGGAAACTGAATGAGGAAGAGAACGCCGCCGACTTGGACGGCACACGCCGGGGGCTTGAGGCCGCCGGTCACGCCGGCGAGCTCTTGGCACGAGCCCTTGCCGAGCGGTGACGGTCGGTAGCGAAGTGCCCGTCGCGGTGGGACCCAGACCTGTAAGATCCAAGGAGGCGGAAGAGGCGGACAGCGCGTTGATCCGCATCGAGCGCAGCAAGAGGCGAAGGGCTACCGCGACCGCGACCTGCCGGAAGCCTAAATCAGCTTTCGGACCCTTTGCGGCCATTGACAACCGATACGATGGCACGACGCGATGGACCCACAGCTGCCATTGACCGCCTGGCAGATGAGCGTCCGCGAAATTAAAAGGTCGGCCGTTTTAAACGAGAGTGTCTCCATGCACATGTATCAGGTAGACGCCTTTACCGACCGGCTTTTTGCGGGGAACCCCGCTGCTGTTCTGGTGCTCGACGAGTGGCTGCCGGATGACCTGATGCTTGCGATCACCCAAGAGAACAATCTTGCCGAAACCGCTTTCGTCAAAGCGCGGTCGGATGGCGCGTGGGATTTGCGGTGGTTTGCTCCGGCGCATGAGGTCAATTTCTGTGGCCATGCCACCCTGGCGACCGCGCATGTGTTACTGACCGAGACCAACGCCGAAGCTCCGCTTGTCTTTCACACGCGCGTCGGCGAGCTGCGAGTTACACAAGGCCCGCATGGCTACCGACTGGACATTCCCCGTCTGCCCCCGGAGCCATTGGAGACGCTTCCCGCAGAAATCGCACGTGTTTTCGACAATCCACCCGTCGGCATCTTCCGAAACTTCGAGAACATCTTCGCCGATCTCGGCAGCGCGGATGCTGTGCGTAGCTTTGCCCCTGACCTTGCCTCGATTGCCCGCCTCGGGTCTGTGGGCCTTGTCGTGACGGGGCAGGAAGCCGACAACGGGCGAGCGCATTTCGTGTCCCGTTACTTTGCCCCCCGTGCGGGCATTCCCGAGGATCCAGTCACTGGTTCAATTCATGCCACCCTGGTTCCTTACTGGGTCGAGCGGCTGGGTCGCGAAAGGCTGATGGCCTATCAGGCCTCGGCGCGCGGCGGCTGGCTTGATTGCGAATTGACCGAAGATCGGGTCTTTCTGGTCGGCAATGCCGTGACATTCATGAAAGCCACGGTTTCCCTTCCCAATGGTGCTGTGTAGGCGGACGGCAGCAGAGTCCACTGGCAGCCGTACGAACTTCGCGCGTCGAGCTTCCGCTCGCCACCCGAAAACCCGAACTCGAACTGAGGTGCCATCCATCGTAGCAACCCAAACGGCAGAAACGAGGAACTCGTACGGCGACCGCGGCAACTGGGCCATCGGTTGCGAAGGCCAAGAGATCGCGGGTTGTTCCCGCATAAGGCTGGACTGCCTTACTGCAGCCCCAGCCTTCTCTTTAGCTCCGCGTTCTCCTTGCGCAGGCGTTCCGCAAGCAGATTCCTCAGCCGCTTGTTTTCGTCCTCGAGCGCGAGAAGATCCTTGAGATCGTCGCCCGCTTGCGCAGGTACGGCAGCCTTCTTCTTCCATTGATAATAGGTCTGCTCCGATGTGCCGGCCTGCTTTACGGCGCTTTTGAGAGTGGCGCCGCCACTGACCGACTTTTCGATCTGGCTGAGCTTTTGCGCACGCTGCTCATCGGAGTACACCTTCCGGCCGGGCCGAACTGGTTCTGACGCTTTAACTTCAATCGACGGTGCGGCGCCATTCTTACGGGCAGTTGCCCTAACTTCTGTCTTTGCTTTCCGCGGGCGCCGCGTTTTCTTCTTGTCGGCCGGCGTCACAGCGCCTTTCGTGGTGGCCTCTACTGCTTCAGTTTGCTCAGGATCTGCCATGCGACGCTCCGCCTTTTCTTTGTGAACTTGTTCAGCATTAAGGGCCACGAAATTGGAGTCAATAAGCTCCCGATTCGGCGCATTGATCTCCTCGAATTTCCTTGTTGTCTCGGCGAAAGCTGCTGAGAGATCGACACCCCCCAAATGGAATGATCGCTTTTTTGATGGCTGCGCTTCTGTCTGACTTCCACAATGAACGGTCGCGGCTGTCGCCTCATAATTCATTCCTTATTTATGCGAACTGCAAGGAAGCCCCTGCTGAATATGATTGGCCCTTCAGGTGCTTCCATTGCAGCGCGGAGCTTTACCGGAAGACGGCGAGTGTGAGCAAGGGGGTCTTGCCAGCCCGACAACTCTAGGCCGGGGCACGGGCCAGCCGCGACCGCCCTTCTGAATATCTTCTCGGATGGGCTGAAGAGGACCGTTCTCGGAACGGCGGGCGGCGCGAACACCGGGCAAGGCATCAACGTTGAAAGTCTATTTCCCGAGTTCATCCAATGGAACGCTGGTCTCGCCCGAGACGACTGGAAAGCGACGGATGTGACCTCGGAGGTTCAGGACTATGGCAGCGTCAATTGGAAGGGGCGTAGCCTGGACGGAATCGTCGTCAAAACGACCGTAAAAGTGGCGAGTGCCGAGCGCGGTGAGTACAAGGACGAGTGCTTCTTATTCGGCGCCGTGGTCGACTACGAATTCCAGATGATGCGCGACCCGTACGAATCAAAGTGCGACGCCGATACATCGGCTCAATGGGCGATCGGACACGAACTCAAAAGCCTTTGGGTGGCGTATTAAAACCCGGCATAGTGCCGCCTCCCCCAGGTCTCTATCGGTGGATTCGGCTTCAACTCATCAGCCATCCGCCGGCTCGGCCAATGAACTCGTCTCGGTCGCTCGCCGCATGGGGTATTTCCAACTGCAGCGCACCGAGTAGCGTGCGCATGTTGGTCGCGATCAAGTCCGCGAAGTGCTTCACCTGACGCTTTTCAAGATCATCGAGACAGGCCGCGAGTCCTAATGCAATCTCCGCCGGATATCGCTGATGCATGCGTTTGCGTGCCGCTGCACTTTCTATTCCGAGCATCAGGAGAAACGCATCGAGCTCTTCCGGGGTAATTTCATCGAGCGTTTCCGCCTCAGCGATCCTGTAAGCGAGCTCGTCCGTCAGAGTCTCATCCAGCCTGGTGGGCAAGATATCGTAACGCGGCGCAAAATGGATTCTGCCTCCAGGTTCATAGAGCAGGGCGAAGTTTTTTGCATGTCCATCGTTATTGCCGACCAGGAGATCGAATATCGTGGCCCTGATGAAGGTCTCCTTCGCCTGGGCTGGATCGACCGTCGCCTCGAGTATCCTGCGAATGCCCGAAGCGTCGAAGCGCCGGCCTACCTTGCCACGCCTTTCGTACTTCAGCGAAGCGGGCAAACCGAGGGCCTGCGCGAAATCCTCTTGGTGAAGACGCACGATCCTGTTCTCTCGATCTCTGCCTCGGTCGAAGCGGGTCACCAGTAGGGTCTCAATCCCGCCAAACGGCACTACTGAGACTTCGGCCGTGTCGAACCCTAGCGCCCCGGAAAGCCTCATCGCCTCGGCTTCATACCGGGCATCCTGCTGATGATCGCGGTCGGGCACCTTCAGGATATGTGTCGTCGGGGCCCCAGATCCCCGCTTCGGCTCGGCAAACCGACCGTTGGGAAGAACAGTGAGCGCTATCTTGCTTTGCATGCCTGCCAAAGGGGAGGGATCTTCGGTTCCGTCCGGCAGGCGTCTGCGCTGATGGAGCGCTTCGACGATCGCGATCATGCGATCCTGCGGGATCGGGACATAGTCGCTTTTGTAGTCGCCCGGGACCTTTGTCGGCGGCGATCCTGACGGAAGAACGGAAAGTGCTCCGGCACAGTCCTTTCCAAGGTGATATAGCACGCCAGCTATGTCATCGCGAGCGAGGCCTTCTCGCGCCATCACGTCGGTCAGCACGCCGTCGCGCTCCTGCAGAAGGTTGTCGAAGAATGCGCGGGTTATGACGTCATTGTAAGGTTCTTCGGCGAGCGGAAGGGAGAGCGACAAGGCGGCCGCATCTGATCTTCCAAGGTAGTCTGCCTTGTAGACGAAGGCGACCGAGCCGTTTTCGTCACGCACGAGGGCACCGATCGGATCGGCGAAACCGTCGAGCCTCACATCAAGGGCGAGCACCTCCATGTATCAGCGCTCCCGAGCAAGCAGCGATATGCCGGCTGCATGCGCGACCTTCAGGACCTTACCCAGTTCAAGTGTGGGTTTGCCGTTTTCCAATTCGGACAAGAACCTGCGCCCCACTCCAGCAAGGTCAGCAAAACTCTGCTGCGAGAGATGCCGGGCCTCGCGAGCGCGCCGGACTAGCCGCCCAATATCTGCGGCAGAGACGATCTCCAGCCCTAGCGCCTCCGTTCGGCTAGTGCTCGGTGAGGCCGCGCCGGCGCCCTCGTCCTCATCGTTGGTCTCGCTGCTGCGAAGCAGATAAGCGTCGGGGAGCGTTCTGGGCAAGGCGGCCGTGATGAGTTCCGAAATACCAGGAAGCTTCAGATTGACCCGCGGTATTGCGTCGGTCAGCTGTTTGGTCAGGTCCCCCTTACGTGAAAGTGCTTCGGCGGCCCCGGTCGCGTTCACTGGGCTCCTGATGGACTCACCATGACGCGATAAGTCTTGACTGACGGCTTTGAGCGCTTCGCTGGAAGCATTGATGTCTGCAATATGTTTCGTCAGGTCTTGGGTAGAAGGAATCTGGGAAAGCGCTTTAGCGATCTCTCCCGCGTTTAAAGAGTTTTTGAGCAAGTCATTTTGGCGCGACAGGGTCCGACCGGCGTTTCTGAAGGCCTCGCCAGACGCATTGATATCCGTGAGAAGCTTCGTCAGATCCTGGGCAGGACCTGCCTGCGCAAGCAGCTTTGCGATGTCTGTCGCGCTGCCAGCGCCTGTAGATACCGTTTTTTTGGCCATATTTTGCTCCCGATCGGGAACATAAGCTTACTTGTTCGGTTTTTCAAGGAGGATCGATCCCGGACGGTATCACCGGTGACCTTGATCCCGAACGGGTTCAGCTGCTCCTAGGTGCCAACTCCATCTGATAACGTTCGGGTGCAGAGAGATCCGTCATCCGAATGTCGGGCTGAGGCAACATTGGCGACATTCCCCACAATGCAGGATCGGTTTGCCTGGCTATTGGCGCCATTACATGATGATGGCCGAATAACATATTCAGTGCCATGGGTCTGAAATCGAAAGACGCTAGAGCGCGTCCGGGTTAATCTGGGTCACATCCTGCGGCCTTTAATAGTTCTCGCATCCGGCGGGTGTGAACTCGTCGAGAACCGGGCGGACGGCGGCGACGGGCTTTCGGCAACATATCGGTGCGCCGACGCTCAGCCTCCGGGCGAGGGCTTCATCGGATGCGTACGCTCAGCCGACAGTGCAAGACTTGCTGCCAAGGCTCGCGGGGTCCGGGGGCGCCTCGGTAGAGCTTCACCCTCGTCACCGACTCGGCCGATCGCAACCGCCGCCTCTATGCAGCAGTCAGCCGAAATGCCGAGGATCGATCTGGCGGCCAAGACATAGCGGGAGCGCCGACGTTACACCAGTGCCTGGGAGCCCCACCCACCATGTCCCGACGGCATGACTGGATATGAATTGAGCATGACGGCGGCGCGACCAATGGCGCTAGCATATTTGCTTGATGTGTTACCGGAGGTGGCATGAAAGAGGCAGCGCCCATTGGGAGACTGATCGCTGAGATGCAGATGATCTTGGGACAGTCACGCTTTGCGCCGTTTGGCTTACCTTTCCTGGGTTTGGAAGAACTCAAGGAAGGGAGCGTGGCTGCGTCTTATGATTATCACATTGGTTTCGATTACCGCAAAACCTACAGCCCCCTGGTGGTTCAGGACACTGCCGGAAAAACGCTGCGGTCGGGTCGGCTGAAGAACGATCGCCAGTCTCTGGGGTGGTCGTTCCTGGAACGATTCAAAGTGAACTGGCACGCGGTTGTGCAAGCCACGCGCAACTGGATGGTGATGTACGACTGGCTGGACGGCATCCGCGACGACCTCGTGCTGAGCATCCGTTGAAGGTGAAGGCGATCTTCGACGCCAGCCAGGCCGGACGCCGGCAACTCGCGGCCATCGACCGCATCCAGATCGACCGTGGGCTAGAGTTCATCGGCGACATTGACGGCCGGATCAGGCAGACGGAAGACACGATCCGGCTCATGACAAAGACCAACGGCAATGTGAAGCTGCTGAAGACCATCCTAGGCCTCGGTGAGTTCTTCGCGCGGCTGATCGACGCCGGGGTCGATGATGTCTCCCGCATCTGCAGTCCGAAGAAACTGGCCGCCTATGCCGGTCTTGTCCCTTCGACCTATTCCTCCGGCGGCAAGACGTACGACGGCAGGATCATCAACAAGTGGCTGCGCTGGGCCATTGTCAAGGCAGTTGCACCGGCCGTGGCCGCTGACCCGCAACTTCGGGCTCAGTATGAGCAACTGAAGTTCAGAGGAATCAACAAGGCGCGCGTTGCGATTGCGCGCAAGCTTTGACGATCGTCTTCCGGATCCTGCGCGACTAGCGCCGCTACGAGCGGCGCGCCGAGGACAGCGAGGAGGGTACATGGTCGATGATCTCGGTTGACTGACTGAGGTCTAGCGAGCCCGGCAAGTACGGGTTGCGCCCATAGAGGAGAACGCGGGAGCCGAACGCCACTATGTGACCGAAGCCGGAAGAAGAGCGGCATCAGGGTCACGGATTGGAGACTGGTTCTGCACCGTAGGGCAGAAAAGCCGGTCCTACGAAAGGAAGAGGTTTGGGCCGATCGGCGGAGATGCCGATCAAAATGCAACCGAACCCAAGGAAAAGCCGCGCAAAACATGCGGTCTGGCCCTTGAGTTCTTTCATTGGAGACCGCAATGGACAATTCAGGCTGGGGATGGCCCTACAATGCTCCCGAACAAAATGATCCCAACGCCGACGTATACTCTTGGGTCGCGAATTTGACAGGGATAGGAGGGACAACAGACGATTACATGCGCCATTACCGTGCGATGCAAGAGCAGCACCGGGCTAGGCAACAGTCGGACGATATGCCTGCCGTTGAGCAGCAGCTGAGCAACTTGCAACTCAATTCTGCTGATGAAAGCTCCGGTGAGTCTTCTGATGGAAGCTCCGGTGAGGCGAGTTCGCCCGATACTCGCCCCGCGCAGACGCCTGGAAGGATCCAGCGCACCGACTTCGGCGGTTCGATGCGGATGCCGCGGCAGTCCGACCTGCAGGACAACCAGTTCAGCAACGCTCGCCACAGCGTAGACACGTCGCACGCAGCCTCGAGCCGCTCGCGGTCCAGGCATTCGGCCGTCTCGTCGGAAGCCTATTCCTCCTCCCTGGAGGAGCCGGTAAACGCACCCCAGCCGAAAAAAAGATCGGGATGGAAATCGTTTCTGAAGACAGTGAAGAAGGCCATCGTTCCGACCAGCGGCAAGACGTCGTCGAAGGACTGGACACATCAGCCGGACGTTACTGCCAAGACGACATATCGCATCGATTATGCCAAGCGCAGCCACCCGCGCGCAGCGGACGAGAACCTCATTGCCGACTTCACGTCCATGGGGCGCGAGCTCACGCAAAGGCACCCCGGCGGCCCTTCCTTCCGCAGCATTGAACTGTACGCAATGCTTCTGCGCAAGTTCAGCGCATGGCTTCAAGATCAGGACGAGAGCCCGACGCTAGCCAGCCTGCTCGACGCCCCTGACGACCCTCACGATCCTCGTGGGTTAACTGCCCGTGCGGCAGCGTTTGCGAATGAGGTTGACCGAACAATCGATGCTGCATTGGCAGCACTCCAGCAGGTCCGCGCCGGGCTCGCGCCTGAACGTCACTTAGGACCCTATCACCGTAGCATCGATTGTTATCCCGACGACGCCCGCCTCATCGGAAGCTGGGCAAGCCAAGCCTTGGCCAATCTTCCGCCCGGGTCGAGTCAGCAGAGGAAAAACTGTCACGATAGGACTTTCGCCCTTCGCAAGTTTAGCGAATGGCTCAAAAGCACGGGAAAGGTGAGCATAGCAAGCCGACTTAAGAACGATTGGGACGGTTTGAATAAAGATCGTAAAGAATGTAGCAAAACTTCAGGACGTAAGTACATAAAGCTCCAATTGCTTCGGGAACACCTGGAAGTCGTTGAGGCGATCGCGGCGGGGAGTGTGGACTCCCCTGAGCAGCCGGCTTGGGATCAGGGACTTCCCGCAATGCCAGCCACCCCGAGCGAGGGTGCTTGGGATTGGTTGCGGGAGGAAATGCAAGAACCGCACCGCGGCCCGCAGGTCAGCTCTTGGCAGGGGCTTCCCGCAACGCCAGCCAGCCCGAGCGAGGGAGCTTGGGATTGGTTGAGGGAGCAAATGCAAGAATCCGCGCCCCCATCATCGGCACGGGCTCGCTCGTCAGACATCTATGGCGGTCTTGAGTCGCTGATTGGTTTGCCGTCCACACCGCACGAGCTGCGTGATGATGCTCGCTCGGCGCCGGCGTGGGACGGTGCGTCGTCGTCTGCCCGGCCCATGCGAGAGCCGGGTTTGCCCGACATCGGCTACGTCGTGGGCCAGGACTGGCGCCACGGGTCCAGACCCGCCACGGATTTGCTAATCGATCTCCTGGAGAACGCCAGGCTCGCGCCGACGCAGTACGTTCCAACGACACGGTTCTTGATCAACGGTGAGCTTTACACGGCCGAGCTGCAGTCGGACTGGAGTGTTTATCTCATCCATGACTCTGGAGGTGGGCAGGCGGATGCGCAGGCGTCCGGATCGGGTGCCTCGCTGACGCTCGGCGACACGCAATGGCTGGGCGACGAGCATATCCACAGGGATTACCAGCTCTTGCAGCAGGAGTTGCAGGAAAGCAATCCAGATCTCGCCGCCCGAACGCGGTTCGTGGATCCCCTCGTCGCCCACACTCTGCGCGAGGGCACAAACAGCGACGCAGGCCTCGACGCGGTCGTCCGGGGCGGGCGGCGCGGTAACGATACAGCCGACTTCCTGTTCCTGCCGGTGAACGATGCCAGTGCTACGGGTCACGGCGGCAGCCATTGGTCGCTGCTGCTCCTTGATCGCCGCAACCGGAAAAAGCCGGTCGCCTACCATTACGACTCCAGCAAGGGGCACAACTTCGAGAAAGCACTAAGGCTCGCACGAAAACTGAACGCTCGCCTAGTCTCGGTCGGAATGACCGAGCAGGATAACGGTTATGATTGCGGCGTCTTTGTGGTGGACGGCACGCGGGCGCTGGTTGGAGAATTGGCAAGAGAACAGCCTTTAGGGGACGAGCCGCTGTCCCTCGGCTATCTCGACGTCGTCGCTGATCGGGCGGGCCTCCAGGAGAGACTGCGAGGCGGGGCAGCTGGCCCTGCGCGAACTCGACGACGCCGCTGATCGAGCTGGCTGGGGCGGTCCTTGGACAATCGCCGCCCTCCAGGCTTGCTTGGTAATGCGCCCGTCTGCGCCTTCGGAGACTGGAACGATTCACAGCCCGAATGTCGAGGTCGACCTTGTCGTCATCGCGGCATCCCATCATCTGGCGGGTTTGTACAGACTGCAGACGATAATGCAGACCGATATCGAAGCGGCGTGGGCTGGAAGGCGTCCGGTTAGAAACCAGCGGTCTTGCCGTCGCGGCAATCCAGTGGTGCCCCCGCCAGCTATATTTCCGTCTCCGCTTTGGACGTCGACTCTTGCTAACGATGGCATCTGCGCGAATAAGCTCCCTCTCTACTAGTGCCGAAGTCAAGGATTGGAGGATTCGAGGTGACTAGAACATTAGCAAGAACGACTAGGCCCAGGTCGAATAGAGGGAGGAAGCTATGGTGCGCCGGGTGGTAGGCTACCGGCAGGTTTCTGGGGGCCGAAGCAACGGCCGTGCCTAGTGACCTCTCTGTGAGTGTTGCTTGCACGCATTAGGCATCTCTGATGGTTCGAGGAGAAACTGCTTCCGTCCGGGCTACTCCGCGTTGGGCATGGCAATCGCGGCTGCTAACCGGTTCTTGGGAAACGTCGCCAGTCGAGACAGAGTGACTGAATAAGAACCGAGCATGATCGGGGAGCGACTAGCGAAACATAGTACTTCCTTCGTTTGCTACCCTGAGTCCGCAATGGAAACGCCGGTCGAACCTGACCCTACAATCATTCGGAATGAACTAGGAAGCCTATTGGGTCGCGGGTTGCAGCCACCCATTCGAAGCTTGAACAGATTTGAAAGTGCGACGAGAGCAAGGAGCACACCGCCGAAGAGTCCCGTTCACTCGGCCCGCGGCCAGAGCACCAGAAGCAGTGACCTCGCTGCGCGCTCAATCCATTATTTTGTACATACCCCCCGAGTCCACAAGGAGAGGCAAGTGTTCTTTGATTTCCATTTGATTACCGGAGTCATGGTCGGCTTCGAGATAATAGACCATCTCGATTGCACTCTCGTTGTTGTGGACTTGGGTATCCTTCGTGTGATGATTACCACGACTTGATGATGTCTCCGTGGCATGCTTGGTGCCGAATGCAACAGGCTCTTGTCCAGCCGCTTGTTGATGGCCGAGATCGATGAGGCCGAAAAGGCATGACCGCACAGTTCCTCGGTGATCGCCTTCACCTTGCGGGTCGACACACCCTGCAATACATCTCGGCCAGCGTCGCCACCAAAGCCCGTTCCGACCGCTGGTAGCGCTCGAGCAGCTCAGTGGAGAAGCGCCCCGAGCGGTCCTGCGGAACCCGCAGCTCAAGTTTGCCGACATACCTGACAAGGGTGCGGCCATAGTAACCCGAGCGATAGCCGAGCCGCTCCGGCGTCCGCTCGCCTTGACCTGCCAATGAAGTTTCATCCAGTGGCGATTAGAGCCTCGGCCGTTTTTGCTCCGATACCATTCTCTGGACCGCCGGAAGGTAGAGTTTCCCGGCTTTCTCACGATGGGGGGCTGGCTTGAGGCTGCCCGCTACGCTGCCGACCGGGCCTTCCGGCTATATGACGCGGCCGATCCCGAGAATCGGCTGGTCGCAGCGGAATTGGAAGCGCGCTGGAACCAGGCACTCATCCGTGTCGGTGAGATCGAGAGGAAGATCGCCGCGCATGATTCCGCGACGCCGAGGCCATTATCTGTGTTGGCAACGAGCATCACGGCGCTGGCCACAGACCTTCAGGCTGTCTGGTCGGCGCCAACGACGGACGCCAAGCTCAAGAAGCGCATCGTGCGCACCGTCATTCAGGAGGTGGTCGCCGATATCGACGATAAAGCCTCCGAGATCGAGCTGCTGATCCATTGGATTGGCGGCGCCCATACCGAGCTGCGCCTGCCGAAGCGCCGGCGCGGACAGCGCAACAGTACCTCTGGCGATATCATCGCAGCCATCCGGCAACTGGTGCTGATCGCCAGCGATGATCGCCGGCATTCTCAACCGCAACGGCCTGATAACCGGGCATGGCAATCGCTGGGCACGGGAGCGGGTCACCGCACACAGATCGCATCACAAGATCCCGGTCTTCCGGCCGGCACCGGATGAGAACGAGCCGTGGCTCAACCTGAACAAGGCCGCGCGCCTCCTCGGCGTTGCACCGAAGACCCTTAGTCCAGACTCGCCTCCGACGCAGGCGAGATCGAAGGCATTCATCCTCTACCGGATGGGCCGTGGATCTTCAGCCGATCAGAACTTGGAAATCCGCGAGCCCAGCAGATTGTTCATGCGCGCGACGGAACTCGAAATACCCTGCGGGATCGCGCCCCGATCAGCAAAACCTATCCCGTTCAACGGCATAGACAGATGGGTGTTATGAAAACAGGATTCTAGTATCTGCGCCAATCCTCCAACTTTTCGGCGGCGTCGGCAAAGAGTCAGGAACCAGTGGGCGTTCAGGCACTCCGCCCTGAAGCGGCCGTTGAAGGCCTGGATGTAGGCGTTGTCGGTGGGCTTTCCCGGCCTGCTGAAGTCGAGCGTCACGCCTTTCGAGTAGGCCCATAGGTCGAGGTCGCGGGAGACGAATTCGGAGCCTTGGTCGACGCGGGATCGTCTTCGGATAGCCGATCTTCGGACAGACCTGTTCCAGTGCCCTGACTACATCCTCCGCCCCATACCTGAAACGCGGGTCGAGCACAGCATAGCGGGAGAACGTGTCGACGACCGTCAGCACACGGATCTTCTTGCCCGTCGCGAGCTGACCTGGACGAAGTCCATCGCCCAGACGTCGTTCGGGCCGACGGCTTTCTCCCGGCCTTCCCGCAGCTTCGCCGCTGTCCATGTCTTAAATCCCGTCGGGCAATCGGCCGCGCCTAAGTAGCTTGGCGCGAGCCTGCTTGTAGTATTTTTCAACAGTGGCGGGATCGACTCCGATCCGTTCACCGATCTGTTCGTAAACTTCCTTTCGCTTCATTCCGCGCTCACGGCGGCGCATGCAATCTAGGATTTCCTGCTCCCGGCCCGTAAGCCCCGAATAGTGAAAGTCGGCTGCGAACTGATCTGTTGGCGAAATCCGAACGGAAAATCCACTTTGTGAAATATCCTGCAGCACCTCAGCCAAAAGTCCGCGCATCAGGCCGGTCTTGCCCACATATCCAGCTACACCAAACCGACGACAGTGATTAGCTTCGGCGACCGAGTCTGATCCAGTGATAACCAGGTGTGTCGCTGAAGGGGATGCATCAACGACCTGCTCGATAACTGAAAGCCTGTCGAACTGAGAGATTGGATTTACGCCCGGCAAGCCAGGGTCAATGAGAACGAGGTTAAAGTCCTGGGACCTCATTAGAGTCTTAGCTATGTCTAATGTGGGGGCGCCAAGAAGAACGCTTTCGGCGAGGCAGTTCTTAAGTTCCTGGATCAGCGCCAGGCGCATAAGGTCCTGATCTTCAATCACTAAAATCTGTTGCATGCGGTCCAATTATGACTGAGGCCCTAACCCGCATAACCGCATATGGAAAATATGGTCGAGAAAGGCAACCTCAAATAGGGACGGCGGCCCCCCTTTCCCAGGAAACGCACGGCGTCCATGGTAGCCGGCAAACCCACAACGCGAGCTGTGGAAAACTTACGCGAACGTGATCGAGGAATAGAGACCATGAACGAGCTCTCTTGCAGTCGAAATGCCTCACAAAATGGGGGGCGGCCAGCAGCTCTGATAACCTGCGACCACTATGTTGAACCGCGACCAGAGATGAATCTGGCGTCGATCGATCTGAACCTGCTGGTAGCGTTGGAAGCCCTCCTAGAATGCCGCAACATCACGCATGCGGGTCACTGTATCGGCAAGAGTCAACCAGCAATGAGCCGGGCGTTGTCAACGCTGCGTGGGATATTCAATGATGATCTCTTGGTTCGAGCCTCAAGGGGCTTCGTCCTTACGTCGCAAGGCGAACGCTTGGCCCAAATGCTCCCGTCAGCGTTGAACACGATTCGGAATATGGTGAACTCCACCACGAGGGAGCGGCGGTCCAAAGCAACGGTGGCTATGCCCGATCACCAAACGCTGGTTTTGCTGCCACCGCTCATGCAGCGCGCGCCTGACCTTGAGATCGTCTCCCATTCGCTGTTTAAAGGTACCCTGCGAGCACTTGAGGAAGGCGATATCGATCTGGCCGTTGGGCAGATCGTCTCCGCTCCGCCCGGCTATTTGCGGCGCAGCCTCTATACTGACCACTTCGCTTGCTTGCTGCGCCACGACCACCCGGCACTAGCGCGCGAGTGGACAATGGAGAGCTTTTTGGCCCTGCGTCACGCCGCCGTCAGCTCAGACCCCGGTAGCCAAGTCGGGCAAATTTACGACGAGCTGCCAGAGTTGGGACTCCCGGATCGCAGGATGAGGTTTTCAAATGTGCTAACAGCCGCGATGGTGGCTGCGACTTCCGATTTAGCCCTGGTTGTCCCGCGCCGGGCGGCGATGCGATTTTGCGCCATGCTACCGCTCACGGCGGTCGACCTACCGATGAAAATGAAACCTTACGAGGTCGTGCTGATCTGGCACGGGCGTTGGCATCGCGACCTGGAGCATAAATGGCTGCGCGGTGAGATCGTCGCAGCGCTGACTGCAGGATCAGGCGCACACAAGCATGAGGGACTGCAGCAGAATGATGGGGTTGCAGCTTACCCAGTCTGAAACAGAGGTCATCCTCGCGCAGACGGCATGAACCGGGATCGGAAGCTCGCGTCGAGCTCCGACAAGGACCAGCGTGTTTTTCAGAAGTCTGATTCGCTCCGGGGGCTGGATGCAAATGCGCTGAACCAACAATGACAAATCGTCTCGCGATCCCTTGTCGAAGACATGCTCGCCGGCGGGCCGGGCAACACAGTGTAACAGAATCGATGGTTCCGGCCCTTAGACGCGCACGAATGAGCCGACATCCATGCTTCCGAATTGGCACCGACCGACAGGCCTGATGATGATCATCAGTACGATTTGCAGAGCTCATCAGGGTTCGACCAATGAGCATAAAGGGACCCGATTGAATTTTTCCGTAATTCTTTTGGAATCGCTGCTGTCCTCATATGCGCTTGCACGCTGCTCAATTTTGGCCCGGTTCGCGACCGTGCAGCCGGTGCCATGATGCTAAAGCGGTCCTTCAACTCCACCACCGGCCTCTATTTAGCGCTGGCGATGGCACTCTCACTAGGGTGCTGGTCGTTTGTTCTATCCGAACACTACCGACAAGAGACTGAACGATTGCTCGGTCAGACCTTTGAAATTCTGTACATATCGGAAGAAGCCCGGATGGGCATCGTGCGGATTGCCGGCTGGCTTCGTCTGGCCAGCGAGACCAGAGAACTCGATCCGGCGTTCGGCCGCCAAGTCACATCGATCATCGACAACATCGACAAAATATTGACGCTCGAACAGTTAAGCCAAAAGGAGATCAATCTTCTGCTCAGGGCCCGGAAAGTCATAAAGGCGCAGGTTATGGCACTCGCGCTGATCGGCAGAAACTACGATGCGGCGGTCCGGCACACCGACGAAATTGAGCAAATTCTGTCTGAAATCGCTCATTTAGCAGTCGCTCACCGCCTCGATGTCAAAGAGAAAGGAAAGATCGCGATCGCTGCTACGCGTAATCGCTTCGTTTTCGCACTAGCGCTCGTTTTGGTTGCTGTCGGCTTTATAATAATTGCGCAACGTGTCGAATTTTCCAGACGCCGCGACGAATACATTCGATCTTTTTCGTTGCTGCATGCCCATATGACCCGATCACGAATTGTTGCGCTTCGGCTGTTTCATGACTATTTTGGAAAACAGCCTTCACCGTCGCCCGGAATGCTTAAGGCTGCACAAGATGCGGTGAAGGAACTCGAAGGTATCACTAACGGGCTCATGCGGATCGCCAATTCCGAGCGAGACCTTCGCACCGAGCCGCTCGGCAAACTTCTTCAAGAGCCTCGCGGTGCACTGGACACCCACATTCGATTAGAAATCCACGACAACGCGAAATATTTGCAAGTTCCCGGGACCCAAGTTCGCTTGATTGTCGAAGAGCTTGTAAATAACGCTATGACGGCTGTTCGAGGAAAACAAAACAGACAGGTCACGATCGGAGCGCGCCTTCTCAATCGACGCTTCTTGTTCGCGCGCAGGCTTCTCATTGAAATTTCGGATAACGGTCGTGGTATGACCTCGGATATTCTGGACAAAGCCGCAACGCCGTTCTTTTCGACGCGAGGTGGTTCGCACGTGGGGCTTGGTTTGACAGGTTGCATCGAAATGGTGAGTGCGATGCGCGGCAGCGTCAAAATTACTTCGACGCCCGGCATTGGGACTGTTGTCCGTATCGTGTTGCCGGTGAACCCGGCAGGATGGCAGTCTGATGATCGAGTACCCTCACCATTATTGCCCGGTTGAACCCACGCTCCCCCGACTGCAGGGCCTGACGAAGGTCCCAAAAAGAACGGGCGTCGAGCGACTTCCCAAGCGCTATAGCGCCATCACCGAAATCCTGGGGCGGTGGGCCTTGGCCCAGGCGACGCATTTGTCGAGCAGCCAGGCGTTCAGCTCCTCGTATCTTTTGAAGCGCAGCCACGGGGTGAAGAAGCGCTCGCGCACCAGGCCGACCTGGTTCTCGACCTGCCCCTTCTCTCAGCCCGACGCCGGCGTGCAGGCGACGGGCTGGACCAGATAGTGGCTGCACATCTGCAGGAAGCGGCGATTGTACTGACGGTCCTTACCGACGAAGACCGTCTCCACCGCCGTCTTCATGTTGTCGTAGATGCCGCGCGTGCAGGCCCCGCCGAAGAAGGCGAAGGCCCGGTCATGAGCATCGAACACCATCTCCTGCGTCTCGCGCGGATAGGCCCTGACGAACATCATGCCGCTGTGGCAGAGCCTGATGTGGGC
This sequence comes from Mesorhizobium silamurunense, assembly GCF_014843905.1. Classification (NCBI taxonomy): domain Bacteria; kingdom Pseudomonadati; phylum Pseudomonadota; class Alphaproteobacteria; order Hyphomicrobiales; family Phyllobacteriaceae; genus Mesorhizobium; species Mesorhizobium silamurunense. Next base: position 122,315 of record NZ_LPVS01000038.1, read on the forward strand.
GACCTTCACGGTCACCGTCACGCTGTTGATCAGGACGATCTCGTGGCTCCAGTCGAACTGGTAGGCCTCGCCCGGCGCGAAGAACAGCGGCACATAGGCCTCAGCCATTGCTGCACCCCGTGCCCGCTGCCGGTCTTGGCATGCCGTCGGACCGCGTCGTAGCTACCCTCATAGCCGAGAGCGCAAAGCTCCTCGTAGATGCGGATCATCGTCAGGCGCTCGCGCTGCGGCTTTGCCAGGTTGCCGTCGAGCAGCGCATCGAGCTGCGCCTGCCAGGGGCCGATCCTCGGCTTCGGCTGATGTTCGCGCTCGTAGGAGAAGGAGGTCTCGTTCGATCGCAGTATCCTGCGCACCGTGTTGCGCGACACATGCAGCTCGCGGCTGATCCGCTTCAGAGACCATCCTTCAACATGGAAAGCGCGCCGGACCCGAGCGATCGTATCCACTGACTTCATCCCCTCTCCATCCGCTCATCAAAACAAGCGGATGGTCGCAGATCGACAGAACGAGGGGGGTCAATTTTGGACGCCGATCCTCCCGTCTAGGGGGTCAATTTTGCATGCCGATTCACATCGAAGACCTACGCTCCTCGCTGGCGATGCTCCACAAAACCGAGGGCTCGATGGCTCGGGTTGGGATAGGATTCGAGGTTGTCCGAGCCTCACGGAGGGCCGGGCGGATGATGCGAAGAACAACACAAGCTGGAGTTTTGAAGAACGCCTCGATACATGCAGAGCCGGCTCGGGTATCCTTCGCCTCCGCTGACATTAGTCGCAGGAGCGCTCAATTTCGGGAACTCTATTCGGCATTCACACGCGACAAAATGGCATTCGGCGGGCTTGTCGTGAGGACGCGCTGGATGGGGTGGCGATGGGCCGGCTCCTCAAAGGAGGCGAACCGGAAAGAAGCGAATGTTTGTCATGCCCAATTTGCGCGTCTTGACACCGGTTTGCCTTCGGCGGTCGGGGCGAAGGGGGCCAACGTGATAGCCATTTCCGGTCCCCTGCCCTGAGGATAATTGGCCGGGTCTGTCGCGAAGGACGAAGCGCTGGTCGCGGGTTTTGTCTTGGCGAAGGTGGCTTGCCAGTCAGGCGGGCGGCCGCTCCACTCCTTGATGAATGCTCCGCTGTCTCCGCGAGCGGATACGCACTATCGCGACGGATGCATTCGCCGTCAGCTCGAGAAATTACTCTGGCCATTTCCCCGGAGCATACTGGAATATCGATTTTGCATGGCGAAGATCGCGCTGTGTCCCGCAATATGGGTGCTCATGTGATAACGCCAGGGAGAGACGGCGATGGTGAATACGGGTCGCTGGATCGAAGCCTTAACTGGGACGGAGGAGAGCTCTTCCGCTGGTTCGTCGTTTCAGGAAATGGAGCTGAAAGAGAGGCTGCAAACATGGGGCGACGAAGAGGAGCAAGGGGAGGGAGAGGACCGGAACGAGGCGATAAGACGAATCGGAGAGTGGCTGGAGACCGGCAATCTCCGTGGCCGGCTCGATCTGACATCACTGTCCCTGACAGCGCTGCCCCCCCTGCCTTTCGGACTCGAGCGGCTTAACGTTAGCAGCAACGAGCTTGCCAGGCTGCCCGACGCTCTCCCGCCCGCTCTGCGAGCGCTCGATGCCTCCGACAACCAACTGACCAGGCTGCCTGAGGTCCTTCCGGCCGCGCTCGAGAACCTAGCCGCCGCCGGCAACCGGCTAACCAGGCTGCCTGACACGCTTCCGCCCGGGCTCAAGATGGTCGATGCGAACAGTAACCGCCTGACGAGCCTGCCCGATACGCTTCCGCCCACGCTTGAACGGCTTTACGCCAACAACAACCAATTGGCCTACCTGCCGGAGACTCTCCCCCCGAAGCTGAGAGAGCTTCACGCCAACAACAACGAACTCACAAGCTTGCCAGAGCGTCTCCCGACCGATCTACAGGACCTCAAAGCCGGCCACAATGAACTGACTCACCTGCCAGAGAACCTACCAGCTGGGCTTCAGATGCTGGAAGTCCCCCACAATGAACTGACTCATCTGCCCCCTAACCTCCCGACCAACCTTCGGCAGCTCAACCTGAGTTCAAACTTGCTGACAGGGATTGGCAACGCGACGACGGCCCTACCTTATATCCTAGAGCGCCTAAACGCTGACTGCACAGTTGAGCTGTTTGGTAACAGAATTCCGGAGCGGATGAAGGCGCACCTGAGGGCTCAGAGCTACGAGAACTTTCCGCGGATTTATATCTAATGCTGGGGGACGAAGGCGAGGCTCGCCTACCCGTCGCGAGAAGGGTGTAGTCACGACGCCCTGAAACATCGTCGAGAGCCTCCAGGCGTGTTCAGCAGCGAGCGTAGTCTGCTTGGTCATATCACCAGCCAGGACTGCCAATCCTCACCGCATTCCCACAAATTGGCTTCATCATCGCATGCTATCAGTCCTGTTGGCGCGCCACATTTTGCTGCCGTCGGCGGCGCGTTACGCTAGACTGAATACCCTACTTTCGGTCCGCAAACGCCTGTACGCAGCGCCACCGCAGGGCGGCATGCCGACGGAACCACCTGCAATGCGGACGTGGGATCAGGTTGGCTGGAGGCCTCACGACGGGGGATATGGGCCACGGTTGAGGACCAGACGTGGGCCTTGAAGTGGTTGGGCCCGCACCATGAGCAGCGCGGCAAGTATAAGCGCGCTTGAGGCATGACATTCCGGCTTGCGGATCATGGCTAGGTGCGACTTGCCGGTCCGGCGCCGCCGATCAGTACGGTATTGGGCTGGTCGGCGACGAAGCGACGAAGGTGCGCCCTTGGCCATTTCGCGGATCAGCTCCACGTCAACCAGCAATACCGTCCTCGCCAATTCAGACGCGATTTGCTAGCAGCGGGGAGCTGAACACGCGAAGCTGTTATACTGAGCTGCTAGTTCGCCGGAACGGCTGAGGCGAGAGAGGTTTTGATGCGCTTCAGCTCGCTGCCGACACTACCGATCCCGTCCCGCAGCCTCTTCCCGATCAGGATAGGCGCGAAGGCGGCCGGAGGATTGTCAAGCAGTTGGATGAAGTTGTTACCGTCGAGGTCGCGAAGAACCGATTCGACGATTGCTTCACCGCGCGCGATCGCGTCAACTCCTGGCTCGGCTTCTTGCTCGATTAAGGTAGTGATCTGGCTGGATACCGTATCATTGACCTTCAGGATAATATCGTCGACAGGTTTCCAGGTTCCCCCGAGGGCTTCGACATCGTACTTCTCGCTGATTTTGCTCTTCGTCTCCTCCCAATGCACCAACACGGCGTCGCGGCATGCTTGCCATTTAGCTTCGATGCTCCGAACGGAGCTGGCGAAATCAGGGTCCAGCTTGTCCGTCTTGTTGAAGCCGAGCAGGCCGATCAGTTGATCATCGTTGCCCAGCCGCTGCTCCACCACGGCTATCAGACGCTCCACAATCTCGCGCCTGCTGGCCGCCTGGCCTTCTTCTTTGGGCCATTGCGATGACACCATCCTTCCAATTCTGTCGGAGCTCGCCTTTTCGATAGGATAGGGCAGCCGTCGCTCTTGAGCCTTTGCCTTGGTCATTCGGAACAGGGTTTCCACGACCTCGTCCTTCTCGACGGTGTCTCTCTGAACACTGTCGAGGTCGATCCCATCTATAATGACCGTTTTGCCGCCGGCGCCTTCGCTTACGCCTGTCTCGTCCGACTTTCGGGGGCTATCCGCGTGCGCCTCGTCTGCTTCGACCGCGTCGTCGACATACTGGAGATTTCGCCGATTATCGTCGTACGCCAGCATCAGTAGCAGCCGGCAAGTGAAATTGTAGAGCGCATTCTCTTGCTCTTCCAACGGCGTCGCGGCCACCACGCCTTTGAGCCAATGGGCGATTTTTTCCGTCAATGGGCCAAGTTCGGCGGTTTGCATTAACCCGCTTTGCCGACTAACGCGAATGGCGTGAGCTGCGATTGACGCTGCCGAAGTGGTAACAGTTTGCTTCATCACCTCTGAGAGGGTGTCCTCGGCGCCTCCCGCTGGGCTCTGTTGAGCGACCTTGTGATCAGTGTCTGACGGTAAGTCGTCCGCGTTCTCCTGAGCGGCTACTTCGAAACGATTTAGATCTTCTTCATTCAGGGGTTCTGCTTCCTGTATATCAGGAAGGCTTACTTTCAAATTTTTGAAATATCGCTTCATTTGCGTTTTGACGGTAATGAATTTGCCCTTGGCCATTCGTACGACAATAACGCCCTCTCGCATACTCCCCGTGCCAGACCCCAGAAATTTAAACTCACTGGGTTCCTGAACACCTTTGGGTGTTTTGTATGGCATATCTTCCAAAACACGCCTGAGGCTCGCCAGACCTTTTTTCCGCACCAAGGCAACTGGAACCGGCTTTTCCTCACCGCTAATGACGATAGTGCCGACTGCAAAGCAAAACTCAAGTCCTTCTCCAGAGTTATTTATCACATTCATATATTTGTACAACATTTCTTTGCTGTGTACCTGGCTCATTATACGTCTCCTTATTGGCTGTCTTAGGTTAATTTACGCCGGAAGATGGACGAAACGGCAACCGTTCCCGTCAGATCCGAGACACGACTCGACGCTCGGACAGCTCGAAGCTTCGGTCGGGCTTCGAGCAGCGGCGGCCCGCTGGCGAGGCAGCCGCATTTCGTGCTGAGGTGGCTCACGGGCCGTCCGATGGTCTGTTGAAAGATCAGCGGAAACCAGCGACCTGACGCACGGACGAATAAAGGCTTTAGCCAGTCGGTTTGCATGAAAGGTCCGGCGTAGGCACCCAACTCATTCGGCCGGCATCTCGTTTGTCGGCAGTTTCGAACCGGAGCTTCGTCGGATGCACCTGCAGTGGCGCCTTCCGATTTTAACCGCACGACAGCTGCATCTATCTTTGGCTGCAACGATGGCTCTCCTTAGAATCTTGGACATCTGAACTGCGACAGCAGATTGCGAGATAGGGGGTTGGTCAGGTTGTCGGCCTGAAGCAGGAACGTCGCCCACTGGCGGCCGGCCGCCAGTCGCACGTAGATACGGTCGGGGCTTTCTTGACGAAGCGTCTTCCCCTCATCCAACAGTCGAAACAACGCCCAGGCGCCCTCTTTGGAAAGAGACGCGCGCTCGGAACCTATCAAAGTGACCGAAGCGCCGCCGGTGCCGCCGACAGTGGGCCACCGGAACCGCCTGGGCCTGTACGCTCCTCGCAGTTGACTGAGTTGCTGCCCGTCGACCTCGACAACCACCATCTTGGTGGACGGATCAGTATCCGCGATGGTGAGCAGGAACTCAAATGAAGGCTGCTTCTCGGCATCAGTGAACATGGAGTCCCGGATTGCGGCCGCCCGTCGGAATTGGGTCAAGGCGCCCTTGTGTACTTGGAAATCGGAACTTCTGGTGACCTGCGTCTTTTGCGGGCCTTCGGAGGCATTAACAATGCGAGCCAAGTGCTGCGCAAAAAACGTGTCGATAACGCCGTCGCGGCTGAAAAGCCGAGCGAAATCTCCCAAAGGGATGTCTCGATGGGATGCACGGTCGAAGGGATACCGTCCTACGGTTGCCCGCCGGCATAAGTCGCCGGCACCGCTTGCCCACACGCTAGCGACATAACGCTCTGCCTCGCCCAAAGAGAGTTTCGAGCTGAACCGACCCACGCTGACGATCCACTGCTGGATGGGTGGTGGCATATTGGCGGCTCCCGCTTCAATTTTGCGGATCGCGACAGCGGTTTGATCACTCCTTTCCGGGGAGCCTGAGCTGGCCTGCGCCTGGGTCTCACTGAGCGATTGGTAAAGAGCGCCGAGATCACGCAAAGCATTGTCAATCGGCGCTTGAGCATCCGCCGGGCTGTTTGGCGGCACCTCGACAAGTTGGTGTAGCCATTGAAAACGCTCGGCCGTGTAAAGTTGGGCATAGCCTTCAGCAGTACCGGCGACAGGCGATCGGAAGAGCGCCTGAAGGTCGCCTTCCCCTGGCTCCTTCTGAGCAGTGCTGTTGCCTTGAGTCGAGGGATCGGGTGCCGATGGTTCACCGAGCTTGGTCTCCTGCGCGGCCGCGGCGAGGAATAAACGGATCGGCGATGTCGGCGCCGAAAGCGCATTCAACCTTCGCAGGGCGTCGTCGACACTGGCCATCGGGCGGATGGAGATGTCATTGATGAGTTTGTCCCAATGAAATGCAAACTCCTGCAAATAGAGATCCATGGCCGCACGCTGCAGCTTCTGGCTGTCCTCGCCGGCGGGGGTGATCACCTGGTCGCCAAGCACCCAACCTTCTGCAGCAGCCGCATCTGCTGCCTGTGGCAGCAATCGCAGGAATGTTTGGTAGCCGGCTCGGGTGTAGATACCCGCGATCCCAGCGTTGAGCGGCTGTCCTGATTTGCGGATCAGGACGTCTCCTACCATCGGTCCAGCGTGGTCGGACAGACGCCAGGTTGGAAGTTGGGCGGCCCGCGGAGTGGTCGTGATGATGTTGAGGATCCGTCCTGGGATCGAGATGGTCTGCAGCTTCGCACGGCTCTTTTCGATCAGATCGCTGTTAAGGCCGATAGTTGGCAGCGGGTTCTCCAAAAGGGCGTCTAGGTGATCGCCCAACGCACGGCGAAGGCTGGCATCGGCCTCAGCTGGGTACATCACCTCCCAGTCGCGCGTCATCCAGTCCTTGATTACGCCGGGCTGGAACGGGCCCCGTCCCCCCAGCATCAGATAAATTTTCAGCGCCTGATGGAGGAACGGAGGATTGCCCTTGTGTTCCGCCAATAGTGTTTCCAGTCGGAAAATGAGACGCGGCAGCAAGATCGTGTTCAGCCCGCGGCGATAGGCTGCACGTGCTTCAACCCCAAGCTTTTGGCTTTGATCTAGGGCTAATCCTGCGAAATGATTGCCCGCTGTGACGCCTTCATCATAGCCGCTCGTCATGTCGCGCAGCCGCTCGAGCAGCGGCGGCACTGGTCGAAAGTCGCTACTGTCCACCCGTTCGAGCCTAAGCTTCTCCGCGTCCTCAGCATAACTGCTGACCGATAGATGCACCCTTTCGATCATGTGGACATTGCGACCGTAGGTGACGATCAAGAAGACGCTAGCAATGGCCACACCTGCCGCCATCGCCGCGCGCAGGCCATGGCGAAGCCTCCGCCGACGCCGTTCGGCGCGGGGATGGACCTCGACAAGCCCAGCGTCGGCGAAGACCACCTCGCGAAGCAAGCGAGTAATAAAATAACCACGCTTCTGATCGGGAGGAACAGGCCCAGCCGGTTGCGAGATGCCGAATGTCTGAAATCTGGCCCCAACAAGGCGATCGAACGGCGCGCCGACCTGCATACCGCTCACGAAGTAAACGCCGCGGAGCATGATCGGATCCTCGTACGAATTGAGAGTGAAGGCCTCCTGCAGGAATTGATGGGACAAATACTTGAGACTCGCGACCTGCTGTGGGAAGCCGAATACGAGTGCGCGACGCTGAATGCTGCTCTCTTGCTGCATTCGTTCAAGCAGCCTGTCATTGAGGCGCCCGACGAGTGCGTCATATTCTGCTGGGTATGACTCCATCGGATCGCCTTCACTTTCCGATGGCTCTTGGGCGAAAGTGAAACCCCACACGGCCTCGCGCCCCTCGTGGCCAAGGTCGTCGAAGAACTCGTTAAATCCCGCAATAAGATCGCTCTTGGTGAGTAATACATAAATCGGAAGTCGTAATCCGAGTTCTCGATACAGCTCAAGAATCCGCTGTCGGATGCATCTGGCGTGTTCGAAGAGCTCCTCCTCGGATGATGAGCTCAGCTCATTGATTGCGATTGTCACCAAAACCCCGTTAAGCGGCTGGCGCCTACGCCAGCGACGAAGCAGGCGAAGGAAGCCATGCCACACCGCTTTGTCCTGTTCCGGATTGCGCTTGTGAACCAGGTAGTAACCGGGAGTGTCGATGAGTACGGCGCGATCGGTAAACCACCAATCGCAATTGCGCGTGCCCTTGAGCACACCAACCGATTTCCTCCTGGGTTTTTCCGCCAGGGGGAAGCTGAGGCCGGAATTGGCAATGGCGGTGGTTTTTCCCGATTCGGGCGAACCGATAATTGCGTAGCACGGCAGTTGGTAGCGCGGCCGCTTGCCGGGAATGCCGGGAAGACGAAGTCCTTTTAGCGTGATGCGAGTTTCGCGAAAACGAGCTGACATGGTCTCCAGCTCTGCTTGGGCAGCGGCGCCGACTGGCGGTCCGCCCCGATCGGGCGATCCTGCCCCGTCCGCCTCCCTTGGCTTTGTCCGGACCGCGTCTAGCATGCCGGACACTCGTGTAAGGAAAAAGTCTTCTATGTTGCCTTGGATCATGTAGAACAAGACGAACGCGATCGGCATCAATGTTGACGCGGCAAGCTGCTCACTAAGGCTATCGAGTGGGACGAGCCCTCCAATTGAAAGGTGTCGTCCAAAAATAAAGATCACAGCAGCACTTACCAAGCCGGCAGCTGCGATCGCGAGCCATTTGCCCTGGAGCGCTCTCTTGAATGACTGCATGGGCTTAACTCTCAGCTTGGCTTCGTGATTGCAATTTCGATCCGGCGGTTCTTGGCACGACCTTCCCGGGTCCGGTTCGAAGCGATCGGTTCTCCGCTCCCTCTACCTTCTTCCCGCACGTGGCCCGGCTCACTCATCGTCGATCTGATAATCTCAGCCGCTGCCTTGGCACGTGCCGTTGAGAGGTCTTGGTTGGAAGGATAGGCCTGAGATTGAATCGGCATCGAATCCGTGTGTCCGGTCAAAAGAACCGCCCCGGGCTGCTCGTTCAGCGCTCGCCCAATCCGCAGGAAAAGCGGCACGAACGAATCTTTCACGATCGAACTTGCGGAGTCGAACATCCCCGAGGCGCGGATGGTAACCAGAATCTGCTGCGCATCCTCGGTGACAGCGACCAACCCATCGCGGATTTCGGCATCTAGAAAGCGACGCAGTCGATCGCTACTCACTACGATTGGGGGCGGTGCTGCGGTCCTCGCCAAGCTCACCGCTCCACGCGGCGGCAGAGTTGCCATCTTGGCGACGACCGCATCCGATTGGCCATCGAGTCTAACTAGAAGCCCCACGTAGAGCGACAGTACGGCCGCTGCACCGAAAGCGCCGGCGGCCCAAGGTGGCGCGAATTTGCGGGGCGGTCCCCGCTCTGTGGAGCGTTCCTGCCAGTGTGGAGCTATGTCGCGCTCGAAGTCACCGCGCGCTGCCCGGATCAGGCGGTACGTGTCCTCGCACAGCACGCTGAGTTCGGAGGCTCCTCGCGGGGCTACCCTGAAGCGACCTTCGAACCCCAGTCGCATGCAGTAGTAGAGCAACTCCAGCAGATCGACGTCGTTTGCAGAGGTTTTTTTGATTTGCTCCAGAAGCTCGAAAAAGCGGTCGCCGCCCCAAGTTTCGCCGAACAACGTTCCGACCATGCTTCGAGTTGTCCAGACGCTGTGGCTACCCCAGGCCGTATTCAGAACGATGTCGTCGATCGTGGCACAGAGAGCGTATTTGCTGAGCTTAATTGCCCGCATCGGCAGTTTGAGAGGCATTATCCGACGCTGGAATGCATCGATCTCTCGCAACACCCGCAGGCGTAACTCCTCGACATCAAAATGATCCCTACTGCTCTTGAGGTGAGCGCAGAGACCCAATAGCGCTGCTGCGGCCGCGACCAGTGGATTGAGACGCTGGAGAGTTAGCGTTTCCCCGAACGGCTGGTCTGATATCGGAAGCTCAGGGCCGACGGCAGGGCTGGAACTTGAGATGGTTTCGTCGCTCGACATAACTACCCATTCCTTTGGGCCGGCTCTTTCGTCCGCGCTTGTGGCTCGTGCTCGCTGCCGACGTTCCGCCGAAGTGAAGGCCCTAGCTCGAAGCCAAAGCTGCGAAGCGTATCATTCTCGATGTCAGAGACGACGTCTTCGAAGACCCGGCAGTACTCCTCCCAAACCCTGGCTTTTCGGCTACCGCCCCAGAATTTTCTGGTCGGCGCAACCGAGGCCTCGATGGCTGCAGGGCAGAGACGTTCACGAACACTGCGTAAAGCTTGGCGCGATGCCGCCAACAGCGAATCCTCATGCGCCTGGATGTCAGCAAAGGCTTGCTCCACGGCGATGTCTCCATGAAGGGTCCGCTGGCTGTCGGAGCATAGAGCCGCGTGCAACACGTCCCTGGCGTCCAGCATGAACTTCAGGGGGTTCTCGACGGGTCTCGCGGTCGTCTTACATTGAAGGCCGGGTTCTTGCCGGGCGCGCTCGCATGCGAAGAGCGCACTGCTGAGACCGACGACGGAATTCAGGAGCATCCGCCCCGCACGGCCCATGACAGTTGAAATATCGGCTTGCCCGAGATCTGGTAGAGATAGCCTGCAGGCCCCAAGAAAGGCCGTTATGGCAGCATGATATTCGTTGCAGGCACCCGTGTGATCAGCCACCATCGAACGAGATGGTTCCTCAGGCGCCGGCTGTGCCGAGGTGAGGCTGGCCCCTAGAGCAGGACCTTTGCTGACACTGATGAGGCTTGGCGCAACTGTCGAGGCCTGTGTGATTCTGAGTTCTGTCGCGAGGTCCCAATCCTCCGGAATGGTCTCGACGCTTGACGCCGGTTGCACGAAGATGCCGACCTGGTCGGGTATGTGATCTGGATAACTGTCCACCAGCCAAGCGCCCGCGTTGCCAGATGAGAGATCTTGCTCAGCATCCAGGAACGACATCGGCAGGAGGTCTTCATCGAAGGGCTCCGCCGGCAACCCTCCCAGTCGAGTGGTCCTGCCAACCGGTATGAGAGGAGCCATTTCAACAGCCCCAAGAAGACTCGACTGCTCAGGCGAGCCTACCGTGCGCAGCTCGCCTTCGGCAGCGTCCTCTACCGATGCTGCATCGACATTGACTATATAGCTGCCGACCTCAATGATATCACCGGTCGTCAAGTTAATAGGCAGGTCCGACGGCAGCGGCTTGGCCCCGCCATTCAAGGACGTGCCATTGCCGCTGCGCTCGATAAGTACGAATTCCCCTTCCGCACGCTCAATCGAGAAGCGGTGCGTTGAGAGGGTCTGCTGAACATCCGACAAAATGAACCCATTGTCCTCAGACACCCCTATGGAGAGTCCGCCGCTTGACTCAATCAGCCAGCTTATGCCGCGGCTCCCCGATGAGCCGGCCTCCATATTTGTCACACGTAGAATGAGTGGCATGTTGAGCCTGCAGTCCCCAATGGTGGCTATTGAGACCGAATGGCCCAGAGCGCCATTTCGAGATTTGGAAAATCACCGGCCACGTGCAGCGCCAAGCCAGCGGAGTTAGGCATTTCCTTCCAGAGGCGACTCTGCTGATCGATCTCAAAGTAGGTGACACCGACATGAAAGGGGATCTGCCGTGGGGCGACCGGCAGGCGGTTGATGCTGATCCCCTGCAATGCGACATTGACGAGCTCTTTGATCTTCTCAGCCGGGCCGATCTTGATTTGGGCCGGAAATTCGCGCTGCAGTCGCTCGGTCTCGACATCGGCGCGCACGGCTAGCACGAAGCTCGCATTCGTAAACAACGAACGGTCTCGCACCTCGGCGAGATGGACGCCGTATTTATATTCCTGCAGTGGCAAGGGTAGCGCCGTCCGTTCTAGCACAGTGCTAAGCGACGAACGAATGGAACTGATCACCGGCGCAAAAGCTTGCGAGAGAGCGTCGTGCTTGTAGCCGACAAAGGTCGGAGGACGCTTCTCGGTCCGGGAAAACGTGGCCAGTTCACCAGCCAACTGGACCGTGAGGCCATAAAGCTTCACTGGATTCACGCCTGCGGTTTTGAAAAGGTGGCGGAAATAGGGCTCGTAACGATTGATCGCCTGGAGCAGGAGGAAATCAGCAATTTCCGCCACCCCGCGCGTGCCCGACTGCGAAACCCGCGCAGCCAGCGCCTCACCACGATGATGAAGCAGGCCAGTGATTTCGGTCACGTAATTTGATAGGATAGGAGAACTGGCGCAGTCAGGGGTTGGTGGGATGTAGTTCTCGTCGAGAACGATCTGCCGGTCGGCCTGCACCTCAATCAGGCGGGCTACAGGAAGACAGGCGAATCCACCGCGATTTGCTGCGTCCGGCAGGAGCTGAAAACGCAGCCGCGCCACCTCGATGGATGCGCTGCCTCGCTCGCCGGCATTTGTGTCGACAAGATCCTGGGCTGCAACCTCGAATCGGGTTGGGACGTCGATTTCTGCTCGCGCATCCGTTTCCACCGCTCCTGGTTGATAGAGGGGCACCGCCAAGTGGATGAGCGAGTCGCGCAGATGCTCCGGAACCTGGTACGGAGTGGGCTGGTCGGCGTCATCTGGAATGCTGAACGGAGTGCCGTCCGGCAAAACGCCACACGCTGCTTCGATAGCGATCTTGCCCAAGCCAAGCAGCTCACGATTGAGCCGGAGGTGAGTGATGCCCCAGCCATAGCCATGCAAAACCGCCGTTCTGCTGCGCACCAGCTTTTCGACATAACGGTCGTTTTGCTGAAAATGCTGCGGCCGGAGGAACAACCCCTCCGACCAAACCACCTTGTTGTCCCAAGACATCCGCCTGGCCCGCCGTCCTTCGGTAAAATCGGTCTTCAACGAGGCAGTTCTAAAGCGTTTTTCTGAGACCCTCCATGCGTAGTTGACATGCAATCATAAGCGACAGGAATGCAGGTTGGCTCCGCCATGGCTGCATATCAATTTCGCATGCCGCATGAGACCTGATCATCGCCTAAGAGAGACAAACTATCCGAGGCTGGCCTGGCCTTTTGGGGGCGCGAACGTGATTAGGGCAACAGCAAATTAGCCATGCTCGATGTAGATCATTTGTTGAAGCCGGTTAGCGAGGCCAACCCATGCGGTGAGGCTCTCGACTACGATCTGAGTTTTCTCGAACTTGAGATGGCGGCGCAGGGCAAGCCCGCCCGGCAGATGGGAGATTCCGTCATAGCGGCGGAGGCTCCCGACTGGCGCCAAGTCTGGCAGCTTGGTCTGGAGCTCGCTGCCCGCACAAAGGACCTGCGCGTCGGTGTCCTGCTAACCCGCTCCGCTCTCAGCCAATTCGGCTACCCCGGACTTCGCAACGGCCTGGAGCTGCTCGCCGGCTATGTGGAATTCTATTGGCCCGAGCTGCATCCGCGACCAGACGTAGAAGAGTCGGGCGATCAGACGGTGCGCATTAATGCCTTGGCAAATCTATGCGATCCCAGCGGGCTTATCGCGGAGGTTTGCCAGGTTCCCCTCACCGCCTCCAGACAGTTTGGCACCTTTACCCTGCGCGATTGGATGGAGACGCAGCGATCTCAATCGAGTGAGATCGATTCAGCGACCATCGACCTTGCTTTCGGCGATACCGACCCCGCCCTCCTGTCCCAACTCGGGGCGAGCCTCGACGCCAGCCTTACGGCTGCGATCGACCTGGAAGCGATAGCGAAGGAGCACGTCGACATCATCGATGCTGTCCGGTTCGAGCCCCTGCTTTCGGTGCTCCGGCAAGGCAAGGACGTGGTAGGTCGCCACCAAAAAACCCCTCCATCTGCAACCCTTCTGCAGCCGCTGGCAGCAGGAGGCGAGGTGCGCAAACCGGAAGAGATTAGCGGCCGTAACGATGTCATCAGCATACTCGACGGTATCTGCCGCTGGTATCAAGTGAACGAGCCGGCGAGCCCCGTGCCAGCCCTGCTTGAGCGGGCCAAGCGCCTTGTATCCAAGGACTTTATGGCTCTGCTCGAGGAGCTCGCGCCGGAGGGGGCTGCTCAATACCGCTTGATCGCCGGTCTGACGGGCGACTCCGGTGCATGAACTCGGAATCTCGAAAGGACAAACCGAAGAATGGCAAAGGCAAGCAGTCAGAAATTCATCAACCGAAATCGCCCCCCGCGGGTTCAGATCGAATACGACCTGGAAACCTATGGCTCACAAAAAAAGGTGGAACTTCCCTTCGTCGTGGGGGTCATGTCTGATCTCGCCGGCAATCCCGCCCAGCCGCTACCCCCAGTGGGCGAGCGAAAGATGATGGAGATCGACGCCGATAATTTCGATGACCGGCTCAGATCGTTGTCACCCAGGGTGGCCATGCGGGTGCCCAACCGTTTGACCGGGAAGGGCCAACTAGCTGTCGACTTGACCTTCGAGTCTATGGACGATTTCTCTCCGGCAGCCGTGGCGCGCAAGGTCGGAAGCCTCAGCGCGCTTTTGCAGGCCCGCATGCAGCTTTCCAATCTCTTAGCCTACATGGACGGCAAGATGGGGGCTGAGGAACTAATCGCCCGCTTCCTCGCCAATCCCGCGCTGCTCAGTAATTTCAGCGGCCTTCGCAAGAGTGAAGCGACCGATGAAGCACCCGATGAAGCAGTGGAGGCGCCATCCTCCTCCGCAGAGACGAAGGAACAGTGATCATGACTTTGGTAACCTCAATGCCCGCCCAGATGCAGTCCCCGCCTCTCGTCGACCCCGATGATTTTGGCGTCCTGCTGCAGCGTGAGTTCAAGACCCGTTCGGATCAAGCCCGCGAGGCGGTGGAGAATGCGGTCAGAACGTTGGCCGACCAAGCACTTCGACATACACCGCTGATCAGTGACGATGCCGTTGAGACGATCCAGTCGATTATAGCATCGATCGACGAAAAACTATCGGAGCAAATCAACGAGATACTCCATCACCAGGACTTTCAGGCGCTGGAGTCGGCTTGGCGGGGCTTGCATCATCTCACGTTTAACACCGAGACGGACGAGACGTTGAAGATTCGCGTTCTTTCCATTTCGAAAAAAGAACTGTCTCGAACGCTGCGAAAGTACAAGGGGATAGCCTGGGATCACAGCCCATTGTTCAAGAAGGTCTACGAAGAGGAATATGGGCAGATTGGCGGCAACCCCTTTGGCTGCTTGGTAGCGGACTACTACTTCGACCATGGTCCCCAGGACATTGATCTGCTGGCGGGGATCGCGCAGGTTGCTGCCGCAAGCCACTCCCCGTTTATCTCAGCTGCCTCGCCGCATTTGCTGCAGATGGATTCTTGGCGCGAACTTGCCAACCCACGCGACATCACGAAGATCTTCCTGACCCCTGAGCACGCCGCCTGGCGAGCTTTTCGCGAGAGCGAGGATTCCCGTTATGTAGCGCTGACACTGCCACGCGTGCTCGGGCGGCTGCCCTACGGCGCTAAGACCAATCCAGTCGATGAGTTTGCCTTCGAAGAGGACACCGACGGCAGCGATAGCGCAAAGTATTTATGGACAAATGCCGCCTATGCCATGGGGGTAAACATCACGCGGTCGTTCAAGCTTTACGGCTGGCTGTCCAGAATCCGTGGTTTCGAGTCCGGCGGCCTCGTTGAAGACCTTCCGGTGCACACTTTCCCCAGCGACGACGGTGGCGTCGACCTCAAATGCCCAACGGAAATCGCGATCAGCGATCGGCGGGAGTCGGAGCTCTCCAAGAATGGCCTTCTGCCATTGTTGCATCGGAAAAACACACAGCTGGGGGTATTCCTGGGCGCCCAGACCGTCAACAAGCCAATCAGATACGCAGACCAGGATGCCTCGGCGAATGCAGAGCTGAGTGCCAGGCTGCCCTATATTTTTGCGACCTGCCGCTTTGCCCACTACTTGAAGTGCATGGT
This sequence comes from Mesorhizobium silamurunense, assembly GCF_014843905.1. Taxonomy (NCBI): domain Bacteria; kingdom Pseudomonadati; phylum Pseudomonadota; class Alphaproteobacteria; order Hyphomicrobiales; family Phyllobacteriaceae; genus Mesorhizobium; species Mesorhizobium silamurunense. The sequence goes on from NZ_LPVS01000038.1 coordinate 137,915, forward strand.
CCGCGACAAGATTGGCGCGTTCAAAGAACGGCATGAGGTCGAGGAGTGGCTGAACCAGTGGATCCAAGGCTATGTCCATCCCTCGCCCGAGTTGGGGAGCGAAGAAAGCAAGGCGCAACAGCCGCTCTCCTCAGCAGAGGTCAAGGTCGAGGAAGTCGAAGATAATCCCGGCTATTACACCGCCATATTCTATCTGCGACCCCACTATCAGCTCGAGGGCCTTACGATCTCACTGAGGCTGGTGTCGCGGCTACCCGCGGCACGCAAGGGCTGAGGCCCTTTGTGCTGCCATCACAAGTGGAGGCACGCCTCCAATACCACACGGGTTCGGGACCATTCCGGCCGTCGATCCGAAACAGCCAGATAGAGGAGATTTAGCATGGCATTCGATGCAGTCATGAGTTTCACGCAAGCGTCCAAGGACGGCATCCAGCCGAAGGGCGAATCCATTATCCTGAAGGACGGTATCACGCTCGGCGACCAGTGGAGTTTCTCATTGGAAAACAAGCTCAACATCGGCCCTCACACCGCTGGCGCCGGGTCAGGTAAGGCCGAGTTCGAAGTCTTCACCATCAAGAAGCAGGTGGATAACGCCTCTGCTTCCCTGTACGTGGCATGTGGCCGCGGCGCCCATTTCAACGGCGTCGACCTGAAGCTGTTCAAATCGACGGGTGCAGGGCTCGCGACTGCCGCTTCGAACCTGTTCTTACACTGGTCCTTTAATATGCTTGCGATCGAGAAGGTCGAGTGGTCCTTTGCCGAAGAAGCTCCGGAGGAGACGATTACCTTCCGATTTGGCGCCTGCAAGATCATCTACTACGGGCAGGACGACAAAGGTTCTCTTACCAAGGCTGGTGAGGGTATCTGGAACCAAATCGCCAACAGTACTGACTTCAATAAGCTCGTCGCCTGACAGCTTGCAGATCCGCGACCGCGTGCGTTCTGGCCGCTCGGCACGCATTCGGTCCCGGATCGTCGCTGCGGATTTGGAGATTGAACATGGTTGTCACTGCTAAGTGGAACCTGATCCAGCCATCCCTTCTCGACCGGCTCACGGATGACGAGCCGCGCAGTGCGTCCGAATCATCGAAATTATCCAGCCTTTCGCTGCGCCAAGTACAAGCACTAATCCTGCGCGACGTGTCATGGCTGTTCAACGCAAACCAGTTGGCCGCAACCGTAGACCTCCAATCCTACCCCCATGTGGCATCCAGCACGCTCAACTACGGTATCCGGCCCTTTGCCGGGCACCTCGTCGATGGCCTCGACACTGCCGCCTTAGGACGGGAGATCGCCGGCAGCTTGCAACTTTTTGAACCTCGGCTGCTTGCCAACAGTGTCAAGGTGACGGCCCTCACTCACGCCGACGGCTCTCTTGGCTTTAGGGTCGAAGCCGACCTCTTAGCGCAGCCCGTGCCGTTGCGCATTGTGATCCGAACCGAGCTTGATCGAGAACGCAAGATGGTCCGCGTTACCAGTCTAGACGCAGAGATAAGCTGATGGACCCGAGGCTCCTGCGGCTATACAATGATGAGCTTGCATATATGCGGGATATGGGAGCTGAGTTTGCCCGCACATTCCCAAAGGTCGCCCGCCGACTCGGAATGGAAGCAGCCGAGGCCGCCGACCCATATGTTGAGAGGCTGCTGGAAGGTTTTGCCTTCCTGGCCGCGCGGGTCCAGTTGAAGCTGCAGGCTCGTTTCCCAGATTTCACGCAGCATCTCCTGGAATTGGTCTACCCCCATTTTCTGGCGCCCATCCCGTCGATGACAATCGTCCAATTCGGGCCTGATCCGCTGGCCGGACGGCTTGAGCAAGGATATGTGGTGCCGCGCGGAACCAAGCTGCTGGGCCAACTCGCTTCGGATGCGATTACCCATTGCGAGTTCCGTACGGCTCACGATGTCCACCTCTGGCCGATCGCGGTGAGTGCTGTAGACTACTACACGACACCGGCGCAAATTTCGGCCCTGAATCTTCCGCTGCGGCAAGACGCGAAGGCCGCGCTGCGACTGCGCCTTCGGACAACCAATGGGATGCCGTTCAAAAACCTCACGCTGAGGGCGCTAACACTCTACCTAGCCGGCCCTGATGGCATCGGTTCGGCAGTCGCCGAACAGCTTATCGGCGATGCCTGCGCCATTGTCGCGCGGCCCGCCAGCCTGCCTCCCCCCTGGCAGGAGACAATCCCGCTCGGCCAGTTGCAGCAGTGTTGTCTGGAGCCCGATTTCGCTCTCCTGCCTGAGGTTCCCCGCTCCTTCGACGGGTATCGTCTGCTGCAAGAATATTTCGCCCTTGCAGAGCGAGCCTTGTTCATCGAGCTCGCAGGGCTAGCCAACGCCGTGGCGCTGTCGACGACAGAGAGCCTTGAGATCATATTCGTCCTCAACCGTGCCGAGCCACGGTTGGAACGTCACCTCGGAATTCAGAACATCGCCCTGTTCGCGACGCCGGCTATCAATCTTTTCGAACGCCAGGCGGATCGCATTCACTTGAGCGATAAGAACTACGAGCATCATCTGGTGGTAGATCGAATGAGGCCGCTCGACTTCGAGGTTCAGTCCATTATCGAGATGAGCGGCGAAGGAGAGAGCCGCGAAGCGGCCCGCGTTCAGTTTTTCCCATTCTACAGCATCAGCGCCCATGGACGGGAGGAGCAGCACTCCAGCTATTACACAGTCCGGCGAGAGCGTCGCCTGCAGTCGCAGGACCAGCGCTTAAACGGCGCCGGCACTGACTATGGAGGCACCGAGACCTTCATCTCACTTGTCGAGCGCCGGGCGGCTGCCAATTCGGTGAATCCCCGGCAGTTGTCGGTGCGATGCCTTTGCTCGAACAGGCATCTGCCGCTGCTACTGCCGATCGGTCATAAAGAGACAGACTTCACTCTCGAAATCGGAGCTCCGGTCGCGGTCACAAGGTGTCTGTCGTTGCCGACCAGGCCGCGTCATTCCTTCGCCACCGGCGACGTCGCGTGGAAGCTGATCAGCCATCTATCGGTGAATTATCTCTCGATCACGAATTCCGACAATGACGGCCATGGCGGCGCAGAGGCGCTGCGAGAACTCTTGGGCCTGTACGTCGATCCGGACGATACTTTCGGGTCGCGGCAGATCGAGGGAATACGAGAAGTCCAGTCGCGACCGATAGAGCGGCGGCTGCCAGGCGGGGGACAAGCTTCGGTCGCTCGTGGAATCGAAATCAGCGTCGTCCTGGATGAAGCGGCTTTCGAAGGCGTTGGCATTTTTCCCCTCGCCTCCGTCCTCAACCAGTTCTTCGCCAAATATGTCTCAATCAACAGCTTCACCGAGATGGTCGTCTCGACGTTGCAACGCGGCAAAGTGATGCGATGGCCGTCAATGATTGGTCGCCGGGCGATCCTCTGATGCCGGACCCTCTCGCACAGTTTCTGAGCGCAGTAGCGGCCGAGCCGCATGCCTATGATTTCTTTCAGGCTATGAGGGTCGTCGACGCAATCTGCTCAGATCGCCCCAGGCTTGGTGAATCGAGCCGCCCGGGCTTGGATCGGGTGCGGATTGGACAGCAGCCGGCGCTGGCCTTTCCGACCCGGTCTATCGCTTGGGTAGCTGAGGCTGGAGAGAACCATCCCGCCAGTATTTCCACCTACGCCTTTGGCCTGTTCGGGCCCAACGGTCCGCTGCCTTTGCATTTGACGGAGTACGCCCTTTTTCGGCAGCGCAATGCCGCCGACGAGACGCTGGTTCGGTTTGCCGATATCTTTCATCATCGACTAGCCTCGCTCTTCTTCCGTGCCTGGGCGGAGAGCGAACCGACCGTCAGCTACGACAGGCCACAAGTAGATCGCTTTGCCCTCCAGCTCGGCTCCCTCGCCGGTTTTGGCATGACGTCTTTGCATGGCCGGGACGCCATGCCCGATCTGGCGAAATTTCACTTCACAGGCCGTCTTGCCTCGCACACGCGCAATGCTGAAGGACTCGTCGCTATCCTCAACAGCTTCTTTGTCGCGCCGGTCGAAATCCGTGAATTTGTCCCCAAATGGGTTCAGTCGCCACCCGACGCGCTCTGCCTCCTCGGCCGCCACGCAGGCACTGGCGCACTTGGCAGCACAGCCGCAATTGGCGACAGGATCAAAGTCTACCATCATCGCTTCCGCGTCATTATCGGCCCGCTCGGCTTGGCTGATTACCAGCGGCTTCTGCCGGGGACCTCCGACCTTGAGACCTTGGCCACGATCATCCGCAATTACCTAGGAGATGAACTGGACTGGGAGGTCAATCTGATCCTACGACACGAAGAAGTGCCGGAACTCAGGTTGGGACATAGCGGTAAGCTCGGCTGGACCAGCTGGATGGGCCAGCGCAAGACGCGACGCGATGCCGACGACCTGACTACAGCGCCGATCGAGCGTGCCGCCTAGCGGCCGCTGTCTCCAAGTTTCCGAAGTTTAAGGAAGTCGGTTAGAGTGAGCCGCATGAATATTACTACCTATCCCGATGTACTTTGCAATGATACTACATTCAAGACTGCGGCAGCATTCCGCAACTTCCGCGATAGTATTTTTGTTGAGCCGATTCAACACGAGCTCAGGGGCACTGGCCAGCCCGATCTGTGGAAGATTTCATCCAGCTTCGGCATTGACCAAGGCATCATCGCGCGCCACGTGACCGTCGACAAGGCATTGACGCCGAGAAGGCACCTCCAGCCCGTCGATGTGGCGGAGCCGGATGAGCAGCGGGCCGTCACCAATATGCGCCTCAAGACCCCGACATTGGAGGGCCACCGGTATTTGAGCAAAGCGTCCCAAGTTTGCGTTGTTGCAAGGTATATTTCCGCTGTCCGGCTGCCGTACCAAGTGGTGAGCCCGCTGGAGGCCACGCGCAATCAACTCGCCGTCAGCCGGCCTGACGTTTCTCTCTGACGCGAGATGGCCCGTTCGATGAGGGTATCAGGATGCTGCCGGAACAACCTCGGCGCCCGTTCGAACTACCAAGCAAACTCAATCGAGCCGCAGCGGCGGGTGCGCTCGATCGGCAGACTCATCATCGATGCCAGGCATTGCGCCGTCCATAGTTTTTTGTTGCCGGCGTTCCGGCCGCGTCTCTAAAGCCAAGTAGAAAAGTACTACGGCGCTCTTTCAGTCAACCGCGGAAATCCCCCATGGTCCAGTCTACAATTGAAAATCTCTTGAGGCACAATCGATTTGCTGCAGTTACCTCGGCCGCATTCCAGCCGAACGAGATCATTCTTCGACGGCTAAAAGGCACCGAACGGCTGGGGGAACCCTTTCGCTATGAGGTGAAACTCGCCACACCCAATCCAGTTCAGAACTTCGCTAACATTCCCGGCCAATTCTTGACGGTCGGCTTGAAGCTGAAGGACGCGGGAACGCGCTTCTTCAATGGCGTCATCACTCGGTTTGAGTATCTTGGCCTGGACGACACGGAGCACCTCAACTATGCAGCCGAGTTGCGGCCTTGGCTTTCCCTGCTCGATTATCGCACCAACAGCCGTATCTTTCAAAATAAGACCAGCATCGAGATCATCTCCAAAATTTTTCAGGAGCACAAAGGCAATTTCAAGAATCGGACAATCGGGCGGTTTCCGAACCGCACGTTTTGCGTGCAGTACGACGAGACAGATTTGACCTTCGTCAGCCGCCTAATGGAACAGGACGGCCTCTACTACTATTTTGAACATGGGGAGAATCGACACGATCTGGTGCTCGTCGACGACCTTTCGAGCCACGAGACATGCAAGCCAGAGGCTGTGGAGACCCACCACAATCTCAGGCCCGCCCGAAATCTCCATCGAGATGACGTCATCTTGCACTGGAGCGAGGCCGTGTCACTGCAGTCGAACAAGGTCGTTCTAAAGGACTACGATCATGAGAGGCCAATGGCAGAGCTTAGCGCGGTAGCGCGCACTCCCTCCGTTCGGATCGGCGACATTCCTCCCGGAAAGAGCGCCGTGGGCGCCGGCACCCGTCTTTCTGGCGCCGCTGGCGCGGCGTTGGAGGCGGCGCCTGCGGACTTTTTCTCAGCCATACAGGAGACATTCATCTATCCCGGAGGCTACAAGGCGAAAAGGGATGGCGACTTCTACGCCACTATCCGAGCGGAAGAGCTTGCTTGCAACGCCTATCGGGCGCGTATTGAAACTACAGCTCGCCAGATCCAAACGGGATTGATCTTCAAGGCTGCAAACCCCTTTTACTACGGCGATGTGGGTACGCGCCCGAGGGCTACCCAGCGCTTTCTCGCAATCGCGAATGACTTCACGGTTTTAGGAGAAGTGGGAGACCGTCCAACGGAAGCGGTGACCACCGACCAAAACGTCGAGTGCTTGCTCTATCACAGCACAGTGGAGATCATCTCTGCGAGCACACAGTATCGCTCTCCGCGCCGCACACAGGTGCCGCTAATCAAAGGACCGCAGACAGCGGTGGTCGTGGGCCCGCCGGGCGAGACAATCACGACGGACCAGTACGGCCGCATCAAAGTCCAGTTCTTCTGGGACCGCGAGGGCAACAAGGACGAAAATAGCTCCTGCTGGATCAGGGTAGCGCAGAACTGGGCTGGCAAGGGCTTCGGCTGCCTCCTAACTCCAAGGATCGGCCAAGAGGTTATGGTGGATTTCGTCCACGGCGACCCTGACCGTCCCTACGTAACCGGGGTCGTTTACAACGGGTCCAACTTGCCTCCCGAAAACCTACCGGCTAACAAGACCCGCTCCACCTTCCGAACGCACACCGATCGAGGCACAATTGCGGATTACAATGAGCTGCGATTCGAGGACAGGCAAGGCAGTGAGGAGGTCTTTCTCAAAGCGCAGAAGGACCACAACGTAAAGGTCGGGAATAATTATGCCATCGACGTCAAAAAGAAATACCTCCTCACTTCAGCCTCGGCCCTGGCGGCGTTTGGTAGCAGTATCGAGGTGACACCTAACAAGATTCGCCTTTCAGTGATGGGCCCAGCCGGCCCTCAGGCCATCGAAATAAGCTCTAAGGGCATCGCCATCTTCGGTACGACGATCGGCATGATGGCAACGCCCTTCCGCCCCGGTAGCATCATGTCGATGCCACCGCCCACACCGGGTCCTCCCACTCCTGCGCTGGTGGCGGCTCTGGCCACGTCTGGGCTGGCGAAGATTGATTCCGAATAATGCGATAGTGATCGATTTTGCCCTGAGCGAGTTCCGTGCGGAACGAAACGCATCTTTCCTAGACGGCTAGCAAGCAAAGCAACGGGCGCGAATCCCTCTGTCGAGCCGTCAGCGCCCCCGTTTTTTGCGACCGGCATGTAGGCGCGGCAGCGATCAGAAGGCCCGTTCGGTCGATGTTCCATCTCAGCAAGGGAAACTAAATCGTGAACAAGAAAGGCGGACCTGTTGTTTCCATATCCGGCGCGGACGACAAAAAACTCGCTGCTGCCCTAATTGCAGTTCAATCGGCCCTTTGGGTGGCGATTGAGGCACTATCCAAATTTCAGGAAGCAAGAGACCAGCAGTGGTTTAACGATCTAGAGGAGGTCTCGCTCAACGAAGCCAAAGGCACTGTGACGACAGGTATTTCGATAGAGTCTGAAGCGGAAAGCCTGAAGTTCGGGATCGATGTTCTCAAGGCAATCCTACATTCGAAGCGCGTTCAGCTCGGACTTGCCGCAAAGCCATAACGTCTGTTCGTTGGCCTAGTATGGCGAACTCGACCTTGTGCGTGAGCGGGTTACGCAACTCAATGCTGCGGGCGATATGGACAGGCAAATCGCCAAAAAATTGAACGACGAGGGCATTCGTTCAGCCCGAGGCAGACCATTCACCTACGAGAACGTCTGGCTTCTGCGCCACCGCTGGGGAATCCCGACAGCCAAGATTAACGGTGTCGCAGCCAATCCGACACGCTGGCCTGATGGGACCTACTCTGTACAGGGCGCTGCCGCTGCAATCGGCGTGACGGCTCAAACCATCTTCGATTACCTCGCCCAGGGACTTATCAGCGGTCGGCAAAGCACGAAAGGCCAGCCTTGGCAGATCAGCCTTTCCAGCGACCAGATCGATCAACTGCAAAGCCGCCTGCAGCGGATCAGGCGATCAAGGAGAGGTGCATCATGAAACATTCGAGGACCCTACCGTCGCCGACGCCATTCTCGACAGGATCGTTCACAACGCCCACCGCATCGCGCTTCAGGGCGACAGCATGCGAAAGCAAAGGCCGCGCCCCTCTTGACCGGCGCCGAAAACGGCGAAATCAATCATCCACGAACGCAACAAGGCACCCAAGGACCGACGCCGCCAAACTGTCCCGGCATTAGCGAAACGACTGTCCGGGAATTAGCGGAACCCCCGTCCGGCTTTTGCCAAAATGCGCACACCCGATCCGGCCCACCTTGGGCTGATCATGCGAAAAAGCTTTGGACGGAGTGTTGTGCATGGAGACAGACGGAAAATGGATCAGCGCGCTCAGGCGCTTTCCACAAACCCGATCGGATGCCTGCCATAAACCACGAGCGCCTGCCGAGTGGCATGGTCGTAGAGACGAGGCGCGGTGGCCGGGGAATCAGCTCCGCGCCTTGGCGTAGCAACCGCATTGCATGCTTGCGATCCATGCAGTGTCGCAAAAAACTTGTTGAGAATGCGGGTGACTCTCGGCTGCAACTGCATACCGTTTGCCAAAGCAGGTTGCAAGAAACAGGGCTTGGCACGAAAGCGCATCCATCACCGACATGCTGCGCTCCTATGGGGTGGTGAACGGCTGTCATGCCCGATGTCGAGACACCGCACCGCATAGAGGCCCCAACAATTGGCTGTAACCCTTAGCCCTCGCCTGGTATCGCCATCCGCGGTCCGTCCAACCTGAGATAGCGTGACAAAGCCCCGATATGGCAACATATGAAATATGCATGACGGAGACGCGCGGCTGGCCAGTATACCCATGTTTGCTTTTTGCCACCCGAAGAGATCAAAATGGACAACACAAGACGGCCGTTGCTCCGCCCGGAAACAGGGCGATGGATCGAGAACTTGACCGGGGCACAAACACGTGATCCCCGTGCTAGCTCGTCTCTAGCGCCGACACGGCCGTATTCGCTCGCTTCCCAACCTCCTATCGAGGAGCTCGATAAGTCTTCATTCGCCAAAAAAATGAGGGACTTCTACAGCGATGAAATCAAGCACATCGCAGACAATCCACAAGAGTACTCCCCTTTTGTGTCCTCCAAGGCCGAGCGAACGGCAACACTCGCCAGGCTCTACGGTAGCACCGACCAGGATAGCCCAAAGGCGCGCTATTTTAGCTATGATTTAGGCGAAACATGCGCTGGGCTTTTGAGAACAGAAGGTGGATTTAACATTGAACGGGAGCAGTGGCGGGATCGATTTCCCGGGCGAAAACACATCACATCCATTGTAGACCTTCGCGTTACACATCCACTTGTCGAGAACGCGGGCGATATTCTGCTCGAACATCAACTTCGACTCGACGGTGAACGGCCGTTGATCATGTCACGCCCGGCGTTGCCAGACATGGAAGACCGTCTGCAGCAGATGGGTTTTGTTGATGTGGGCCAAGATCGGTGGGTCCTTGATCCGACGCAGCATCCCGACAAATGGACGAAGAATAGCAACGGTGAATGGCAGAGGGCAGGCAAACCTGGCCTTTACCTTTCTAAGAGTGACGAAAGTGAGAGTGACGAAAGTGTTGATTCGTATTCGAGTGAAGCAAATGACGAGGATGATTCGTCTGATGATGATCCGGCCTGGTACTTGGAGCGCTATATGAATAGACTGGCAATCAAATGACACAACGGAGATGCGCTAAACGGGAATGGTCGCACCCCCTGTCCCGGCCTTGGGTTTCGTCGCGTTAAAGCGCTTTTCGTATCCAGACCTGATGACTGTCTCCGTTTATCTCGCTTCTCTGCGGGCTCGACCTGCGTGGCGGGTAGCAGAGTAATGGGGGGGAGGCGCAGCGAAAGCCCAATCTAAGGTCGTCCTCGGGGCGCCAGAGCCGAGCCGAGGGGGCCTTGCGCATCGCGGCCTGTCTTTTAGAGCGCCGCGTTTTATCTGCCGTTGCAGTATGCTGGAGATGGCCTCCAACGATTGGGGAACCTCGGACTACCGTGCGACAAATGTCCGTGCTTAAGCCCGCATCGAATATGGTCAGACGGTAAAATGCGCGGATGGGAGGGAGGATACGCGCCTTCCAGCAAGGCCTCGGCGAGAGCCGCCCCAGCGTTCAGCCTAAGCGCGCAACCCCGCTGTAGATGTATGACGACCGAACCTTGCAGACGACGATGGCTCGGCTTCCGGCGGCCAGTCATTCGGATCAAAATCCGACGTAACTGCGCTGACGACCCGGGCCCGACCCGGCGGGTCGCAGCGGTCCGCGTTCGGAACAGCTCATCCCAAAACTGATATTGATCGTGACCTCTACTGCGGCAGCTGGAGCGTCGGCGCTTCGCGTGCTTTCCGCTCGGTATACTGCCACAATCTGTGAGACTCTGATGTTCTGCTTCACAGCTCGAGGCCCTCCTCCTGCAGCACTTGACGCATCAGTTCGCCCTTGATCTTGCTGGCGAGCTCGTCGCTGACCAGCTTCCCGAATTCCCGCTCCGCATCGTCGTTGCCGGTCAGATTCTCAGCGGCGAGACGCTGGTCCAGGCTGCTCCGGAATTCGTCACCCATCGCCGCGATGAGCCGATCCTGCATGGCCCCATAGGCCTCGGGGGCAATGCGGCTCACCACCTTCTCCCAAGGCTCCCATTTTGTGGCCAGGTAGGCGGCAAAGCCTGCGGCCTCCTCCTGCCGCACCTGCTCCTCGGCCGCGGTTAGGTCGTCCTCAGTGACCCAGGAGACGCCGAAGAAGCGCATATCGGGGGCAATGAGCGGCATTTCCAGCCGCTCGCGCAGCTTGACCTGATAGGCGAGATAGACCTCGATCTCGTCTACGAAGCGGAGCGTGCTGACCTTCTTCCGTGCGATGCGCTCGAGCGCATCCAGCCGGAACATGACACGGGCTTGCCCGACCAGCTCATCAAGGCGCCGGTCATAGGCCCCGTCCTCGACATCGGCGACCAGCCGGGCAGTCTGCATGCTGTTCCACGTGAGGGTGATCCGATCCTGGCAGGTCTCGCTCGCCCTAAAGGCCAGCGCGAAGTATAGCTCGCGCAATCGCGGCCTGGCCGCCGCTTGCCGCAGATCCTCGACCACCGCCTGTCGGAATTCGGCATTGCCAAAACTCACGGTGTGCCGCAGTCTGTCGAGAAAGCGCGCGTACTCTTGGGCGCCCTCTTCACCGGCGAAGCCCTGCCAGGCGCGCCCCCCTTGCGGATCGTCGACGAGCCAGTCCGCCACCGCCTCGTGCAGGGGCCGCAGAGGACCTTGCTCCGCTTCCTCGTCCATTGAGAAGAAGACCTGCGGGCCGGGATAGTCCGCGGCATACAGGGCTGTCGCCACGTTCCTGCGCACCCTCTCGGGCAACGGGTTAGCATCTAGAAAAACCCTGCACTCAGAGTTTAGCTGCGTCAGCAGGGTCTCCGGCAGGCTGGTCAGCCGGTTGTTGCAGACGTCGAGCCACTGGAGCTCGGCCGGGAGGTGCTCGGGCAGGCTGGTCAGTCGGTTGCCGTTGGCATCAAGCCGCCGGAGCCGCGCCGGGAGGCTCGCGGGCAGGCTAGTCAGCTGGTTGCCGTTGGCGTAGAGCGCCTGGAGCCGGGCCGGGAGGCTCGCGGGCAGGCTGGTCAGCTGGTTGCCGTTGGCGTAGAGCGCCTGGAGCCCGGCCGGGAGGCTCGCGGGCAGGCTGGTCAGCTGGTTGCCGCTGACGTAGAGCGCCTGGAGCCCGGCCGGGAGGCTCGCAGGCAGGCTGGTCAGCTGGTTGCGGTCGGCGTAGAGCCGCTGGAGCCCGGCCGAGAGGCGCTCGGGCAGGCTGGTCAGCCGGTTGCCATTGGCATAGAGCCACTGGAGCCCGGCCGGGAGCTGCTCGGGCAGGCTGGTCAGCTGGTTGTGGTTGGCGTCAAGCCGCCGGAGCCCGGCCGGGAGGCTCGCGGGCAGGCTGGTCAAATCGTTGTTGTTGACGTTGAGCACCTGGAGCTCGGCCGGGAGGGCGGGCAAACTCGTCAGGAACAGAGGTGACAGGTCCAGTAGGGCATCGACATCGCCGGCCTCAACCCAGGCCCTGGTTCGTGTCACCGCCTCTTGCCGCTGCTCGTTGTCCCCCTGTCCCGCTTCAGCAGCCCAGGCGTCCAGGATTTGGTCCAGCGATGCTTCCGGCACGGCCGCGGTGTCGAGGTTCGTCGGATCGCCGACGGAGGACACCGATGCCCCGGTTACTGCTTCGACCCAGTGTGCCACGGGCGGCGTGATATCATCTTGTTGGCAAGTAGCGCTCGGGTGGGCCTGTCCTGGGTTCACCAATGCCGTCTCTCCAGAGCCAAATCAACGGAACACCCCATGCTAATGCCGCCGACGGTTCTTCGCCATGTCAAATCCATATCCGATCATGCACCCGGGACATGGTCAGAAAGGCCTGCTGTCGGTCGAATTGAGAAACTGACTCCCCCTGTTGCCTCACCGAAGAATGTTACCTAACGATGTAGCGGGTTGAAGAAGCGGGGAGATCGCCATCCAGTCGCCATTGATGATTTCAACGGCTGTCTCTTTACGCCAGGCTTTCACCGCTATTTGCACCGTCCGCAGACTTTTGTTCGTGAACCGTGTTTGATCGAGGTTCATCAACCGCTGCAGCACGAGGGCCGCCGAGAGCGTCGGCTCGGCCTCCAACCATGCCCGAATCTGAGCCTCATAAGGCTCAAGCATGCTCGGTCTCTTCGGATAAGGCTTTGTCCGCCGATAAGGCCTTTTATGGGTGGGTCGCACCTCACCGCCCTGCCAAGCCGTCTTCAGATTTGCGGTGAAGCGCTGCAGATCGATGACGACCGGTTCCTGTGGCGTTGCTTGCACTCCACGACGATCGACGCGTCTTCCCAAATCTTCCTGTGCCGAACGGATGCCGGTGAACAGCATCACCGGGTCCGCCGTTGCGAGCATCGCACGCAACAGCTCCTTGTCGACCTCCGGCACCTCGGGATGGGCCAATACACGCTCGACCAGCGGCGCTGGCGGATGATAGCGCTTGATCACACGCGCGCCGATACGGGTCTTCTCTCGCAGCTTGAACGAGGGCTGGAAGAGATTGCCGTGCAGCCGCACTGCGTCGTAGAGACAAACAAGCGCCGCCGTGGCTTCCGCACCCATGAACCTGCCATAGCCGACCAGGCGACGAACGATGGCACCGTTCTTCTGCTCGACCCATGCCTGATCATTCTTCCGATAAGCACGGGAACGCGTCACTTCCAATCCTTGACTTCTGCACCAGGAGACCACGAGTTCATTCATGAAGGCGCTGTCATTGTCAAAGTCCACGCCTTGAAGCGGAAAGGGGAACAACGACCTTGCCCGCTTGATAGCAGCGATGACAAGACCACTTTCTCGCGTCCGCCCCGGCACGCACTCGGTCCAGCCTGTGGCGATATCGGTCAAGACCATCGTTTGCACAAAGCTGCCGGACGAAGAGGTGCCGGTGATGGGCAACGAAGTCGACCTCGACATATCCGGGCGCCGGATCGTTCCAGTCGCCGAAGGTGCGCACCGGAACCGACCGACGCACCGCAGAACTCAGTCCGGCGCGACGGCGCTGCCCGCCGCGAGCTACAGCACGCACTTCCGAAAGCAAGCGATCCATCGTCGCTGCGCTGATCGTCAGCAGCTTGTCGCGAAGTTCGCCATCCAGATCGAGCCGGCCATGCCGCTCAAGAGCCGGCAGCAAAATGGGAATCAGCGGTTTCAGCCGTTTCGAGCAAAGGCGATCGGACGCCTCCCACAATGCCACCAGCGCCTCCAGAACTTCGGCGCCATAAAGCACCGGATATTGTCTGGCGGGCGAGGGACCGGAAGCGCGAGGTCGCAATACCCGGATCGCATGTTTGCGAGGATAGCCGGTAACCGCGACGAACTCGTCCAAAATCCGTTGTTTGTCGGCCCGGCAGCTCGATCGACATCGCTCGACAATTGCTTCAATCAATTCCAACCGTGTCGCCATGCTACCCCGCCCCGCCATCCAGCCTCCGAATGAGGATGACAACAACGGCTTCATCCCCTCGGGACGGCGACCCTATTGGTAACAATCAACGTGAGGCAATGCGGGGTCAAATCCTCACTTCGCTTGACAGTGAGGTCCAGGCCGCCAGTGGCCACCGGTGCTTTTAGCATGGCATAACGTACTGCCGAGAGGTTCATAGACAAGGCAATCCTTCGGACCGTCAGACGAGGTCCGGGAACACCCGTCGCTCCAAACCGGTGATCGAGGACCCGTGAAACGGTCGTGCGCAGTTGATTCGGCAAGGATCCTGACCATGTCTCACGAGCATGATGGCATATGGATTTGGCATGGGTAGGAACGCTCGGCCGGCTGTAGGATAGGACATCTTTGATCTGGCTACAGGAAAGACGGCAATGAGAAATCCAGGACAGGCTTCCGACGACGACGACGATCCCGCCCCGGAGCCGACGCAGTGGTTCGAAGACTTGACCGGGGCACAGGGCACGGAAGCGTGGATGCAGCACTACTACTTGCTGCAGCAACAGCAGGAAGCGGGGCAACCAGCCGAGCCACAGCAAGCAGCAGCCGAAAGTCCGCGGCGTCGTGTCTCTGATGAAGACGTGAGGCTCATCGACACGGCGGCTGTGGCGGCTCGCGGGAGGCTGGGCAAGGATACCATCAAAGCCTATCGTAGCACCCTCCGTTCGTTGTCTAAGGCGCTCCAGCCTCTCGGGCTGAGCCTTGCTAGCCTTGATGGCGATTCGCTGCGCCAATATGCTACAACGCTTTTCCCGCGCGCCATCGGGGGATTGGGTATGCTTGAGAGGCACCGTCAGGAGCTTCGGAAGAGAAGTTCGCGCGCTGGGGAAGGCAGCTCGTGGCCGCCAGTGGATCAAGCCGCGTCCTCACCGGTGAAAAGTGTCGATCAAGACGAGATTTGGGCTGCGGCGGATGCGGCTGATCAACCCGCCCCGTCGCCGCAAAGCTTCAACTCGGCGGAGTTTTGGGCAGGAGTGGATCAGGCCGGCCAGTTGCCCGCCGACAGTTTCGATACAGCGAACTTTTGGCAGGGGATGCCTTCACCCTATTCGCCGGCAGAAAGTGTAAATCAGCCAAGCCCGCCAACGTGGGATCAAGGCCTCGGGGCATCGATCTTCGGCTCGACATATCACCAGCCAGCTTCCTTCGATTTCGGAGAGTACGTCCCCCCGAATTGGGACGACGGCTTTCGGGCGCCGATAGAAATGTTGCGCCAACTGCACTACCATGGTCTACTCCCGAGCCAATCCCAGCAAATGATAACGATCTACATCAGAGGGGAGCGGTGCACGGCCATGTTGGGCCCAGAAGGACGAAGCCAAATTCTTCTCTACCGGCAGTAAGAAAACGATGACTGAGCAGTGGATCGTCAACCTCGATAGGCGATGAGGAAGGTTCGTTGGACCGGCTTCAGGAGCAGGTATCAAAGCAATCCGAGCTCCTGAGGTACGTCGAAGGTCGGGCGCAAGAGCCTGACGAAAGAAGCGCTTCGCCCCCGATAGGTCACGGTTTCGCTGAGGAAGAAAGCCACCGTGTCGCCGACGCTGTCGATGGCGTGATAGAGATACGTCCATCGTCCGCGGACCTTGCCGTAGATCTCATCCATATGCCACTTGCCAGTGACGGATCGCTTGCGCCGGTTGAACCGCTCCAGCAGTTGCGGCGAAAAGTGCACGACCCACCGACGCACGGTGGAATGATCGACGCTCACGCACGTTCGGCCATCATCTCCTCCGGGTCGCGAAGGCTGAGAGTGCCGTCATGCCTGCATCAGCTTACCGAATAGTTTGCGACAAAACCCCGATGATCGTCACGGAATTTGCATGCAAACTCACCTCCATCAAGGTCATCGCTCCATACGCGGCATAACCTATCGACATACCCCATATCTCATATGCATTGGACAGACCGATTGACTTCACTGCTACTCGGGAACTGAGCCATCTTCTCAAATCTCGCCGCAACTAGATCACCAGATCAGTCATGGCGTAGTTTGGCGCACGGCTCTCAGCTTGCGCATCAGGAGGTTGACGTGCAGACCAAAGAACGGAGGAGTGCAACTGGATTCGCGGGAAGCTAGCTGTACCGCCGCCTTAACGAGCGTTTTCCGACGTTCACGCAAACGCCGTTACGAGGGCGACAGACGTGAAGGCCGATCAGCCCGGTCACGGATGCACCGCTCTTCTCTGGTCGAGCAGACAAAGGCGGAGGTCAATTGGGCGTCGGCCGTTGTGGGCCAGGCCCAGGCAAACCAAGTAGTCAGACACCACGGATGCTATCAACAGCGAGGTTCAAAGAGTGGATCGGATGACCCCACCAACGGTACGGGCGGCGGGATGGGTTCTTAGGGAAGGCCGAGATCAGGACCGTACTCGAGGCGTCCGCAAACGGCGTCTTCGCATTCGCGACTATCTGCTGATCCTGATGAAGCCTCGTCACGGCTTGCGCGTCAGCAAGGCGATTGCGCTGCGTCGTGAGCAAGTGGACATGGGAGAGGATCTGGATTCCCCAATTGAAGAGAGGCCTGTCGGTCGAGCAGTGTGTGTAGCGCGCAACAAGCTACGCGCCATCTGCCGCCGGCCAGCGATACGCGAGGATTACGTGCCCTGGCATTCGTCATCGAATGCGTTGCGTCCTTCACCCGGCAGGCCGCGAGCTATCTGTCAGCCCGGGGCCGCAACGCGCGCCGGTATGGTGCCGCTTCATCACCACATGTTTTGTCGTTCCTACGGCTTCTCCCTGATCATGCGCGGGCATGACCTTCCCTCTCTACATCCAATACACCCCCATCGCCGCAGGACGCTCCGAAGACCTTTAGGGAGCTTGATCGCGGAATTCTACAACCCTGCTGCTACCGTCGCGATCGATTGAGCTGCGACACGGATCACCGAAGAAACAGGAAATGGCTGTCATGACCCCAGAGGACGGTGACTTCAGTCCGGAAACGTGGGCTTTCCTGGAGGCCCTGACGAGCCTCACTCCGCCGACCGCCGACCCGGTGGACATGGAAAGCACGATCGGATTAGTCAGCCATCCAGGCAACGTTCCAGCGACGGAGGAGGGCGTGGCTGGCGGAACGTATCCGCAGGTCCACGAACATCTGCAGCCCCACCTGCCCTCGGACTCGCTTGAGGCGCAACTGATGCCACCCTGGGGGTCTGTTTCGCCGCCGGAACCTGTTGCCGGGACGAGCGACAGCACTCCAGGGTTTCCTGCCGTAGACAGGGGAGCGACCGCGAGAGAAGACGACTACACGCAGGCCTTTGGCATCATTGTCGATGAGTTGCCTCATCCGCTGTGGGAGATGGCGCAGGCTTGGCTCGCCAAGGCGCAGAACTTTTCCGGAATGGCACAGCAGATAGTCGAGCAGTTCCGGCGCGACGGTTTCCTAAGGAGTCCGGACGAACACGATGCGCTTACTCGCGCCGGCAACCTTGTTCTGCCGACGGATGAGGGCGTGGCAGGCGGAACATATTCGCAGGCCCACGAGCATCTGCAGCCACACCTCCCCCCGGACGCGCTTGACGCGCAACTGATGCCACCGCAGGGACCTATTTCGCCGTCGGAACCCGTTGCCGGGCCAAGCGGCAGCACTCCTGCCGTGGACGGGGCAGCGACTGAGAGAGCGCAGGACTATTCCGGACAGGCCCGGCAGATGGTCGAGCTGTTCGGCCGAGACGGTTTCCCAGCGAGTCCGCACGAACACCATATGCTCGCTCACGCCGAGCGCCCCCAACTCTCTGCCAGCGCGGCACTGGAGGCCGATCCGGCGGTTCCGGCGCTGGAGAGCGCGCGACCTCTGGCACTAGGTGCAACCGAATGGCTTGGCGACGAGCATATCAAGGCAGACTACGAACGGCTTGCCAAGGAACTGCGACAGATCTACCCAAGATTTGCCGCCCAGACCCACTTTGTGCCGCCCGCGGTCGTCCAGATGCTGCGCTTTGCCTCGGCAGAAGATCTGAAGGAAGCACTGCCAGGCGTTTATGACACCGCGGCCGGGCAAAAAACACGGTTCCTGTTCCTGCCGGTGAATAATGGGCAGCCTGGTGAAGCTGAAGGAACGCACTGGTCGCTCCTGTTCATCGACCGGGGACATCCCCAAGGGCCGCAGGCCCTTCATTACGATTCGCTGAAGGACTCTGCGCAGCTCTCTATTGCAGGCCAGCTCGCTCGCCAATTGGGGGCAGCAGGGTACCGGGAGGGGCATGTAGCGCCGCAGCGCAACGGATATGACTGCGGTGTTGCGGTGTTGGCGGCTACGCGCGAACTGGTGACCAGGCTGACGAACAAGGAACCGCCAGAGAGCGCATCGCTGGATCTTCGAAACGTCGTAACCGATCGTGCGGCCCTGATGGCGCGGCACGGGGCAAAGCGCAGGGAAGTCCCTGAAACGTTTAGCGACTTGGCGAGTAAAGCCCTTGAGACAAGGTTTCGGCTCTCACGCGAGGAGTGCCAACGCGTTGTCAACTGCCCCGGTGGATTGCTCGCTTTGAAAGCCTTTGTGGACAACGCGGCGGCGCTGGCGAAGCTGGAGGTCGGCGCCCAGAACTTCAGCAAGGACGATGTACTGAAGATCCTGAAAAAGCGCGGTGCCGCGCGGGCGGTTGTGGCGCTGCTGGACAAAGCGGAGGCGCTGGCGAAGCTCGACTTCAGCGGCCAGAAGTTTAGCAAGGGCGATATCATCAAGGTCCTGAGCGGGCCGGGCACAGCCCTGGCGTTGGACACCCTGCTGGAGCACGCAGAGGCGCTGGCGAAGCTGGAGTTCGGGCGCCAGAAGCTCAGCATGGAGGATATCGTCAAGATCCTAGGCCATGATGGTGCCGCCCAGACGGTGAAGGCCCTGGTCAAGAACGCAGAGGCGCTGGCGAAGTTGGAGTTCGGCGACCAGAAGCTCAGTAAGGACGATATCATCAAGATCCTGCACAACAAGGGTGCCGCCCAGGTGGTGAAGGTCCTGGTCAAGAACGCGGAGGCGCTGGCGCAGCTGGAGTTCGGCGGCCAGAGGTTCAGCAAGGACGATCTCGTCAAGATCCTGGGCAATGAAGGTGCCTCCCGGGCCGTGCGGGCCCTGGGGGACAACGCCGAGACGCTGGCGAAGCTGGAGTTCGGTGGCCAGAAACTCAGCAAGGATGATGTACTGAAGATCCTGAAAAGGCGCGGTGCCGCGCGGGCGGTTGTGGCGCTGCTGGACAAAGCGGAGGCGCTGGCGAAGCTGGAGTTCAGCGGCCAGAAGCTCAGCAAGAACGATATCGTCGAAATTCTGAGCAAGAGCAGCGCAGCGCAAGTGGTGCCTGCGCTGGTGGAGAACGCTGGCAAATTAAACAATAAGGCTAAATCGCGAGTGTTGGCGGCGGCCAGCAGCCGTCGAGACGCTGCTGCCGCAATTAGAAAATTAAATGAATGACACTATGGCGACATATATCGGCGATACAGTTTTTCATTGCTACGAGTAACGCAATTATAAATATATCTCGCGATCACCTCCAAAGCGGACTACCCGACGTGGAGCGGGCCGCCATTCCATTCAAAGACCGGCCGGTTTTCGGCATTCCTCCTAGGCCATCAACTTGGCGGCGATGTCACGTTATCTGCAAATGAACGCAATGAGACTTTTGCGCTGATCTCAGCTGACAATGGTCACTGACTTCCATTCCGCTATGGCCTGCAGGCGATGAATGTGTATGACGCGAACAGAGCGGTTTGAGCTTGGTGGGACGAAGAGATTTCTGAGGGCGGAGAAGATCGAGACGAAGGTGAATCGGAGAAACATGGCATGAATGAACTGACATTGACCTGCGCAAGACTCGTCTTACTCAACGAGAGCTACGACGGCACGGTCCACATCGTGGACGGCAGCATCGAGGAAATTAGCCCCGGAGGATCGAATCGCCCCGTTCCACGAAGTCGCAGCGCGTGGGTCCGGATTGCGCCAGAAAGCCGTCCAGTGCATCGGCCGCGGCCTTGCCGCAACTATTTCGCTCCGGCACTATCGATGCACGTTTGCCGGCGCTCTCGCTCGTGCTTGGCCACTCGCGCTACAACTTCGCCCGCTATGTCATGCACCAGGACCTGCAGACGCCGCTATGCTGGCATTGCCAGGCAGAGGCCCTTGGCGGGGTGCCGATCGAGATTCTCCACGACCGCATGAAGACGGCCGTCACCGGCGAGGATGCGAACGGCCACATCGTCTACAATCGCTCGCCGCTGACGCTGACCCAGCGAAACGCGACTGCGTAGAGTACGGACATCCAGTTATCGGAAAGTTCGGCCCGACTCAATGCATCCTTTGTGTGGTGATTGTCGACAAGTGCAATCGGTTTGGGTTCCTGTAACGATTGGTGAGGCTTTGGAACAACGACGACATCTCTCGCGATTGAACAGTAAACTCCCCATAGTTTGGATCGAAGAGCGTCGTCACTCCATTCGAAGATGACATCGCAACTGTGTGTGCGCCATCGCCAGAAAAATACAAGTTGACCAAATAGGTCGACCCGTCTTCCGTTATTTTGCTAATCATCCGCAAGAGGCTCGAAGACTCGCCAAATGTGTATTTCTTCTCTTTTCCGGACGGTGCTAGGCCTGCTTCCCGCAAAATGGTGTTGTGTGCCTGAAGGTCGGCCTGGGAAGCTCCTGCTCCCTCTGTTAGCAACAGATGCTTGAGGTTCTGATACTGCTGTTGCCGCATAGCCGCTGAGGCGTGTCCTTCCGATCCAGGCAATATCGCATTCATCCGGGCTGACGCGCTGCGGTTGAGATTGAGGAGCCACTCCGCAGTCAGTCCAACGCAGATGCCGTTTTCATTCGCCTCGTGCAATTCGGCCGTCCTGTATTCGAACAGGGAGGTGCTTGGCCTCGCGGGAGAGGATGTACTGGCGCTGGAGGAGTGTGAACTGTGAGAAGAAGTTGCATCCGCGGTATGCGGCTTGCTGGCGCAGAGTCCCATTTTTTCAGGCAACTCCCCAGAGGACAGCCTCTGCTGCCCGAAACTGTCGCGGGGATGTAACTCCAGCCGGTTGTTGCTGACATCGAGCGTCGGAAGCCCGGCCGGGAGGGCGGGCAAACTCGTCAGGAACGCAGGTGACAGGTCCAGTAGGGCATCGACATCGCCGGCCTCAACCCAGGCCCTGGTTCGTGTCACCGCCTCTTGCCGCTGCTCGTTGTCCCCCTGTCCCGCTTCAGCAGCCCAGGCGTCCAGGATTTGGTCCAGCGACGCTTCGTGGGATGCCGGGGCGTGGAGGTTCGCCGGATCGCCGGCAGAGGAAGTCGATGCCCCAGTCAAGGCTTCGACCCACTCTCCCGAGAGCGGAGTGAGGTCATCTTCTTCGGACGTACCGCCCAGCCGGGCCTTTCCTGATTTCACCAATGCCTTCTCTCCAAACCCTGATTAAGGCTATGCTAACGCGCGCCGACCGTTCCTCGTCATGCGAAATCCATATTCCATTATCATCCTGGTATGGTCAGAGGTCTTCCCGGACCGCTTTACGGCTTCGGTCACGTAGCTGGCATTCGGCTCCAGGCGGGGCGCACGAGGGGGTATAGAGACGCGGAAGGCGCCGAATACTTCCTCGATCTCTCTTCCCGTAGTTCTTGCCGCCTTGTGACAAGAGATCCTGCAATAACCGTGTCAACCGCGCGAGGTGTCGCCGGTCGCATCGAGATATGCTGGCTCTGTTGCCGTTCGGTTTGGATGCCGAAATGGGCTCTGTTGTCGCGCCTTCCGAGGTACGCTTAGGCCGAACGGATTATCAGCACAGTGCCAGTCATCGAATGATCGCCAGTGTCCGGGGCAGGAGGAGCGAAGGCGCCAGGGTCAGAGCAACAGCTGGGTCGAGCAAGAAGCGGTCCGGATTCTCAAACCATGCACCGTCATACTCGAAGAGAGGATGGTCTCCGAGCCCCGGCCGCGATTGCTCCTCGCCATTCCGATCGGGTGTGTGCGGCCGTCCAGATTAATTGCACCTGAAAGTCAGCCATCGCGAGACGATCCGTCTAAGCGGCTTGAGATGGATGTGTTGGGCAGATCGGCGCTCGCCAGCACCTGTCGACCTCGCGAGCGCATGCAGGACGCAGAGATAAATGCTGATGCTGACGTTGGGGTCCCCGGCTTGCACCCTTTGCAATCTCGACCGAGACGTGACGGCGCGCTCCGCCACGATTGGCATTGGCAGCCGCCGGCGTCTACAAGCATCATGGGGCGCAGCGCGCGGGCGATATGGCCTGCCGCCAGCTCGATGCCGTCGACGATGCAGACAGCTGTTCCGCAATGACCGGCGGGCTGCAGGCCACCCTTTCTTTGTTGAGCCGTCAGCGCCGCAATTTCGGCAGGGTGATGCGCTCGGCAGCGGCCGCAAACACTGGTTCCGTTCTTTTCAGCAGTATCGTTGTTTTTCCGGTTCGACAGCGCCAGCAAGATCATCCTGCTCGCGTGGGTAAACGATGACGACACCATGCGTGCCTACGGGAGCAGGACAGTGCCTACGCGGCCTTCAAAAGTATGCTGGAAAGCGGTAATCCTCCCGACGATTTCAAAGCGCTGTTAACAACGGCAAAGGCAACGGCAGAACGGTTCGAGGCGGCAGTCAAAGCGGCAGCTGATGGCTAGACGAACCCGAAACCTACAGCACGCATTTGGGGGCGTTCAGCCCTTCGAGGCGACAACTGGGACCATCCATCGGCAGGTCACCACCGCATTGTACCCGCTTGCCGTTGACGGCGGCCGACCCCATCCGCTTCAGTTCGCGGTTTTACCAGCGCGGTGACCCTGCAAGTCCATCAGAGCCGGATTCGCACGCCTGTTCCTTTTTCGCGGCCGATGTCCCGCCGATATTGGCGCCTGACGGCAAGCACGGCGGCAAACTCCAGCCGATGCATTGGTCGAGCATCACGGGGGCGCGGGCGAGGCACGCTCATTCGCAAGCATGGCGGATTCGAGGCCGAGCGCCACACCGGGACGTTACTTACAATGCAACTACATTTCGCTTTGTCCGGGTCGGATCTCGGACACGGTCTTTTTCAGTTATCCTGCTGATAACAATTATTTTTCACAGTTGGCACGGAACGTGCTTGGATGCAGCAACGCTTTGCAGTTAGGGATCAGGCTGCCCCGAACCGCAGGGCACCGCTCAGAAAGCCGAGGTTTTGATGGGCGTGGCATCCAATAAGGCTTTCTAAGCAATTAGCAGAGTTATAGCACAGGCTCCTTTTATTGACGCGCTATGGATAAAGTATCTCGGATGCCTGTTCTCATCTGGCTGGTCCGGGTGTTTTCGCCGAATTTCGCAATATTGCCGCTCGTCTGGCGTCATCCGGCACTGCAATGAAGGGGTGCAGGAAGCAACAACGGAGAAAGGGATATCCGTGGCCGATGAGCGGAAAGTCTCTTCCTGAAGGCTGATAGGACACCGTTGCCTGGGCATTCTCATAGAACACGTGATGCTGAAAGGGGCGCGAGAAATCACCTCCTATCTTGACGAGTTCTAGCACGAGGTGCTTGGCAGACCTTTCTACATTCTTGGGGGGAGCCGGGACGTACACCATTTGACCGTGGACGCGCTTTCGCAGCGATCCAAATTGGATGTGGAAGTCGCCATGCACCGGTGCATATTTCAAAATGAATGCCGAAAAGCAGTCGATAAAATATGTGACTGGGTAGTCCTTGTGCGCTTGCGCGTCAGAGATCGTCTTGACTTCAGAAAAGACGCCAAGTTCCGGAAGCCATGGGTCTCTTTTTTGTCCCCGGACGCACTGACCCTTTCATGCACGACGTGATGAATTCGAGTGTGTGCCCAAAGCAGTGACAGTTCCCATACGTAAGGGATTCCGTTCCTCTTCGGTTGATCGACATGCTGTATTATACGTTGGATTTCATGGTAGCTGAGGTGCCCAGCCACTCCATCGATCATTCTCTGCAAAACTCGTCTTGAGAAGATTAGGATTATTCCAAGACTTTATTTCACATCCTCGAAGCCCGCGGCCACCCACGCGATCAACGCCATAGCAGCAGCAACCACCAACGGCGCCCCCAAGATCAACTCAACTGTCTCGATGTGCGGTCGAACCGGCAAGTAGAGTCCCGTGACGCACCAAGGGCTGTCGCCGATGAGGTCAAAGCCCATTAAGCAAGGCACATTATCGTGCCAGGACCAGAAACAGATCCACGGAATCGAGAACGCCCACCATAGGCGGACGAACCCTCGTCTAAGGTTCATACGGCACCTCCGCGCACAATCAGCACAGCGTCTCGCACGCTACGCCATCGCCGTCCCGGTCCAGCTTCCGGCCCCACGAGCAGTTGTGCAGATACCATTGCGCTTCGTCGCACGAGCTGATCTGCGAGCAGTACCGCCGTGGCTCGCATGAATAGCCGCTCTGCGCTAACAGCTTGCGGCTTACCATGCCGAGCGGCTGGCTCGACGGCGCCGCGCCATCGGCATGCGACGCGCGCCAATCCCAGGGCGCTTGAAAGTTGCCGACCCACATGCCGACTTTCGCGGCCCCTCGCCTTCGCCTGCTGTGGCGCATAGCGCCGTGGCTGTAGCGCGGCCAATCAAGCGCCTGACCGTGCTCGACCATCCATGTCGCCACGCTGGCGCCGTCGGCGCGTCGGCAGTCGCCTACAAAACGGTGATAGCGATCCCACGTCACGAACGTGCACTGCACCGGCCTCGAGGCTGCCAGGAATGTGTCCAATGCTTCCGCCGATCGCCGGCCGCAGGGATATTCGAAGCCCTTGGCGTCGTCGCAGTATTGCTTGCTCTCCGGCGCGTCGATGCCGTTGAAGCGAATCCGCTGGCCGCGAACTTCTATCGTGTCGCCGTCGATAACGGAGGCGACACCCGAGATCGGTTCCGGCTTCGGCCCGAACCAGTTCGATGCGTTGAGCTCGGGCAAGCGGTCGCTGTGCTGCATGGCGATCTGCGCGGCCAGCGCGCCGGCTGCGGCGAACGTCACGAAGATCAAGCGCCGCGGCACGCTCGCCCACCGCAGCGCGCGCGAGCGCTTTGCGCCGGTGCGTTTGCGCCATTGATCAGACCGATTGTCGTGTCGTGATCTATCCATTGTCGACTTATGCCGACCAGCCCGGCCAGGTACTGTCGATCATGGGCATGGCAGCGCAGTAGTAATCGTAGACAAACTGCCCGGTCGCCATATCCCGGCAACGCCAAATCAAAGCGTAGTTCGGGCCGTAGAACTGGTCCCATGCAACGCCATAAACTTGCGGTCGCGGAACATAGTAGCCCCCGCCGCCATTCTTTGCTGCCGCGCCCGCCGCAGCGGCTACACCCGCCACCGCAATTCCAGTCGCGACAGCGTTGTCGGTCTGTATCAATCGAACGCATTTCTCAACCGTTGCACCACGCCGAGTCAGGAGCGCTGCAACTCGACTTCGATATTGTTCGTCGGCGCTGCCGACCAGCGCGTGGCAAAGCGCTGTTGTGTTCTGCGCTTTTAAATCGCTATCCGAAACATTCGTGTTTGTTGAGCACCCGCTGATGAACACGGCCGCGCCCGCAAGAAATGCTATCGCCTTCATTGAACTGTCCCCCCGTTGAATACTGGGGGTAATTCACGGTGTCTGTCCAGAATTTTATTCAACTTCGTCTACCTGGCCGCGCGGAGCCGGGCCAGCGCAGCGAGCCCAAATGCAACTCGCCGGGCGAGGCCCTGCAGCCTCAAGCCCGACGAGTTCACAACTGATGCGGTCGGAGACCGGATCAACCAGCGAATCCTTCGCCTTCGGCGGGTCCCCCGCGGGCAGCATCCAGGATGACCGACCGATCGAAATGGCGGCCTTTGAACATGCCCCCCCTCAAATGGAGGGGCCTTCATGCCCCAGGTGATCTTGACGGAAAGTTTGCGACGGAATCGAAAAAACCGACCATCGCCGCCAAAGCGCCGGTCCTGCTTTTCAAGTACTTAGCTCCTGATCAAGCGGCTTCGCGGTAATGCCAGGAATGTCATCTATCCGGACAGGTTTCCCGATCAAATAGCCTTGAGCTTCATCGCATCCGAAGCGGCGCAGATAGTCGAGCTGTTCGGGAGTTTCCACGCCTTCGGCCGTTACCTCAATTCGAAGCTCATGCGCCAGCTGAACCAATGATCTTACAATCGCGGCGCAGTCCGCGTCGGTTAGCATATCCTGGACAAAAGACCGGTCGATCTTGAGCCGCGAAAGAGGCAATTTGCGAAGATAGGTGAGGGATGAAAAGCCGGTGCCAAAATCGTCAAGGGCAACTGTGACGGACAGAAAACTCAACGATTGTAGTAATGAAATGGCGTCTTCAAAATCGGAAATCAGCACCGATTCCGTGATTTCGACCTCAAGTCGCTTTGGCTCTAAACCGGTCTCCGACAAGGCCATTACTATTCCATCCAATAACGCCTTGTTCTTAAGCTGGACAGCCGACAGATTGACGGAGACCCGCAAGTCGCGCGGCCATTGCACCGCTGCCAGGCAAGCCGTGTTGAGAGCCCAATGCCCGATGGCGTGAATCAATCCGGTTTCTTCAGCGATAGCTATGAACTCCGACGGAGGGATCGCGCCAAGTGTCGGATGCTGCCACCGCAGAAGCGCTTCAAAACCTCGGATGCGATCGCTCCCGAGGTCGAGAAATGGTTGAAATGCGAGCCAAAGCTGGTCGTTGGCGAGCGCAGATGCCAGATCGCGTTCAAGGGCCTGGCGCCTTGCAGCAGCTTCATCGTCGCTTGCGCTGAAAAACTGGATGGAGCCCGCCCCCAGCATCCTAGCCCTGTGAAGCGCGGTGTCGACGCACCGCAGGAGCTGGTTGGCATCCAAACCGTCAGTGGGCGCCAAAGCGATACCGACGGAGGCCCTGCAATATATCTCTCGCCCTTCGATCAAGAAAGGCGCGCGCATGACATCTATGATCTGTTTGGCCAAGGACCTGATTTGATCTGGCCGGATATCGCGCGCAGCGATTATTGCAAATTCGCCGCCCTCCAATCTGGCGATGCCATCGCTTTCCCGTGTCGATTTGCGAAGTCGCGCAGCCACTTCGACCAAAACGGCATCCGCCATGGCTCGGCCAAAGTGATCATTCACCTCGTCAAAATTGCTGAGATCGAACAAAAGCAGCGCAAAGTGCTGGTCAAACTGCTTTGCGTCCACCAACGCGTTGTCCAGCCGCTCGTTGAAGCTGAACCGGTTTGGCAAACTCGTCAAAACATCCCTGCGAATAGCATTTTCGCTTTCCGCTTGCAGAATGAAGCGTTGGGTAAATTCGGACGCGTGAGCAAGCACCGCACGAAACAGCGTAGTGGCGTAACTCACTATCAGGATTGCGACGGGCAGATTGACGGCGTCTTGTACCCACACAATTGCGACCGCCGAACCGACGAAGATCGGTAGCGTATACGCGATGGCCGCAATGGGAAGGGTGTAAAAGGAAGCGGCGCCGCCCGCGATCATCCCCGCGCTCAGGCAGGTAATGACGACCTGCGCTGCGCTTGTTGCCCCACTAAAAAACAGAACGGGCAGTGCGCCCCACCAAGTGCCGAAAAGGAAGGCGTTGCGCACCAGGTTTTGCGTAGTGCGGCGAGACACCGACCTTGGTTTGACCGACTGAAACGAAGATCTCGCTCTTAGGCCGACGAAACCAGCGGCGACGATGACGACACTCGCCCAGAGGATGGCTTTCGTTTGGTCGGGCGAGCCCCAGACCGCCATGACAAAAGTGGCCGCATTGAGTATATTCGCAACCATGCCAAGAAGCGTGTTGCGAAGCACGATACTGACCTGCTCCGCCCTGATGCGGCCGGCAAGTGGTTCGATCGTCGAGGGCCCGCCAAAAACACGCAGGTCTCCCGCCAGAAGGTCACCGAGCCTTGCGGCAGACAGACGCTGCATCACTCTTTCACTCCCCGCGGTAGAGTAGCCAGCTGCGTGTTGGGCGGTCCCTTAGCACTGAATACTTCGGGAAAAGTAAATTTCAACCGCAAATCCTTTACGTTTCGATCGTCCCTCTCGGTCGTCGCCGAGATACTCGGCAGTGCGGCTAAGGTTTGTTCCTCGGCTAGGTGGGACTGACCCAAGCCTGCCCAGCGAACGAGCATCGCAATAATCCTGCCGATGCATTTGTTGCTTTCAACGACAACCGCCACTATGAAGCAACACTTCGCCGACTGTGTTTCAAGCCGCCTGGAGAGTTTCATGACAGAAGAAGCCGACAAAAACATCGACACCCTCATCGAGCTCACCGCCGATGTCGTCTCGGCCTATGTCTCCAACAATCCGGTTCCGGTGGGAGAACTTCCTGCCCTGATCGGCCAGGTACACGCGGCACTGAAGGGCACGGCCGGCGCCGGCGTTTCCGCAGAAGAACCCGAGGCTCTCAAGCCTGCTGTGCCGATCAGGAAATCTGTGACGCCGGACAACATCATCTGCCTTGAGGACGGGAAGAAATTCAAATCGCTAAAGCGTCATCTGTCGACCCACTATGGGCTGACGCCGGATGGATATCGTGCCAAATGGCATTTGCCGGCGGACTATCCCATGGTCGCGCCGAACTACGCCGCGGCGCGCTCGGCATTGGCCAAGACCATGGGTCTCGGACGCAAACCGAAAGAGCCGGAAACGCCGGCGCCGGCAAAGCGGACCCGCAAGAAGGTTGCAGCCTAGTTTTCATCTATCGAGGTTCGTTCCTGAGCGCGCAGCCACTGGCATAATCCGCGCGGAACGTGAAAGAGACGGCGACCGATCGCGCTTCCCTGCAATCAGCCGGGTGTTGCATGGAATTCGCGACGACCCGCAACAATCTGCCGTCCCGGGTTCGGCCATGTTCTCGCGCGCTGTTATCGAGCGGCCGTCGACATATCGGACCTTGCTGCGTCCATCCTGCTCTTGCCGGGACGCAGGACCTCAGCGAGCAATGCCGAGGCTCCAGCTGTAAATCGTCTTTTGCGGATCGTCTGCGTAGGGATTCGCACGGAGGCCCTATCCTGGCGTCGTTCTCGTCGTTGATGACGTAGAGCAGTTGCTCGATTCCATTGCGTCCGATCGGCGCCACGATCCCGAACTCGGACAGGTGCGCCCGCAACGCGTTCGATATCTGTGTGCGCTGGCGGTTGAGCATCAACCTAACCCGATGCAGCATCATCACACTCTGTTGCTCGGGCGACTTCACCGGCACGAAGCGCATCGTCGGCCGGGTCACCGCCTCACAGATCGCCTCTGCATCTGCAGCGTCGTTCTTCTGCCGCTTCAGATATGGCTTCACGTACTGCCGGCAGCAGCCGCACATCGTGGCCAAGTGCGGTGAATCACGAGCCCAATAATGCGACGAACTGCACGCCTCGATCCCGACCAGGCATCGCGGCAAGCTCTTGAAGAATGCCAGCACGCGCCCACGCGTAAGCTTTCTGCGGACGGCAACCTCACCAGCCGCATCCACGCCGTGTGAAACACGGACTTCGCGATATCTAGACCGATCGTCGTAACGTTGCTCATCATGGCGTAATAGCGCCGGTCGCAGGGACGTTCTGCCGCTGACTTTCTGCGCCATTCGCGGCTCCATTCGCCTCGGCCGAAGCGACTTGTGGACGCTACTTGGTCTTCGACACCCGCCCGCCAGCTCCAACCACGAGGTAGACAGCCCAGTTCTTCGGCGTGCCCACCGGCATCCACTTGGTCCTGCGCCAGATAGTTGCCTATCATATAGATCAGACCTACGACTGCGAGTAGCTGCTATTCGCGTAGCCCTTCATGTCCTCGTAGAGACCGCCAACCGCCAATGCCGCCTTCTTCCTGTCATCAACGAACTTCACCTCTATGGCGGTGCCGATGGTATCGATCCCGAAGTCGGGAAAATAGCTTTTTTGTCTGCTTGAGGACAGGCGCCTCGCGAACTACGTCAGGGAAGGCGAGACGGAGAACCAGTTGCAGATGATCCTGAACATCCTTCTCTCGTTTAGGAAGATTGCCGGTCCCTTCAATGTAGTGCGACAACTGCCGCAGCATCCTGGCCAGCACGCGTCGCTGCTCTCGTACCTCGGATGGCGTCTCTACGAGCGCGGCAAGCAAGTCGAGACGGGAACTGAGCACATCTACAGCCTCATTGTAAGGGAGCCTAAGTACTCGTCCCAATAGCTGACCTGCCCAAGCTTCTCCGCAACGCTTTCGAACTCTGTATCAAAGGCCTTCAACGATTGAGCCAATCCGAGCAACTCAAATACAACCCCGACAGTGGCACGCCCGCGAATCGTGTTTGCCTTCAAGATCGCCGATGCGTTCTCAAGGCATTCATTGCGGTGATAGTCGTCGAGGTGTTCCTCGGCCTCTGCGTATGCGTTGATTTGCAAGCAGCATTCCTGAACCAGCGATTGAGCGGAGCTCCTAGGGCCTTAATGACCAGCGAGAGTTTGGTTTCCATTGGAAAGATGATCCGGGATCGAAATTGTAGGGTCGCAACAGTAGCCGGTTTTCCACCACATCGACAATTCTGATCCACGGGCTGGAACGAGCGCTTGTCGCATCCTGGCTCCATCCTCCGGAAGAGCAACCGAGGTCTTCAGAGCAAATCACGCAAGCACAGCCGACTCGCTCAAGTTTGCAGGAACGTTGCCTCGAGATCGCCGGATTGTTCTCGACCGCGTTTTCTCGGGTTGTTTGGTCTACCAAGCGGTGGCATAAATTCGCGGGCACCTTGGGGTAGACGCCACAAATGGCACTTTTCCGTTATCTTAATGATGACGCGTTTCTGATCTTTTCACGCAAATTCCGGTTCCTCTATGAGGCGGCGTTACTGGATATCTACGAGCGCTTCTTCTCCCGTGGGGCGTCATTCCCAACTCCTCAGGAGGTCGTTCACGCAATCTATGATCTTATCAAGCGAAAGCCTGATCTGCTTGCAGAGGGCGACGATGTTGGTGAGGGCCTGCCTGACCTGGTGTCGAAGCGTCGTAGACGCCTCAAGTTTGCTGGCGAAGCGAACGAGGCTGCCGAGACAGCGTTGCGGGTCGCGAGCGTTGCCTACCAGAAATTGATCCAGACCGGCTGGCTCGAAGAGGAAGAATATGGGCTAAGGGTAACGGTCGATATGCCGATGGGAGCCAGCCTGGTCATGCAGCTCCTGTCCAGCCTGAAATCCGACGTGAGCCAGCGCTTTGGTGGCGTCGTGGTCAACGTGAAACAAAGTCTGGAACTGGCGGCGAAACTCCAGGCGGACTCTTCAGGAAAGGAGGCCGTGGATGCTGCGTACGCTGTGGTGCAGGCGAGAGAACAGGCCACGGCCTTTCTCAAGACACTCAGGGCCATCCTCTCCGACCTGAGGCGGATCCGCCGGACCATTATGGAATCGCGGAGCATGCGCGAGAGGGTAGACGCATACTTTCAGGAATTCATCGGCGAGTTGGTTCTGAAAGACTTCCAAGCCATCCACACTTTCAATCATCCCTTTAGATTCAAAGACCACATCCTTGATCTGGCTCGCGCTATCTCGGTCGATCCCGAAATAATGAAGACCATCGCTTCGGGCTACGTCGAGAACGGGATGGCCGACATCCATGAGAATGGGCTCAGAACAGCAGAGACCGACCTTCTATCGATCCAGGAAGTTTTTGATGGGATCGGCGAGATGTTCGACCGGATCGCCATCTTTCGGCGACAGCTTGAACAGCGTCTTCGCAACACGGTCAAATATGCGGAGCAAGGGAGCAGTGGCATTTCAAGCCGGGCCGCATCTCTCGTACACCGGCTCCACAAGGTAATGGACCAGCGCCCGGCTCTTTCTGAGTTCGCCTGGGTTCCCCTCCCGATCGAGCCGATGCGTACGCCGTGGTCCGAGCGGCATCTCGCGCAACCGCGGCAAGCACGTAGGGCGCTGGAACCAATGGCCGTCCCGCCCAAAATAGTGGATCCATTGCTGGTGCTGCGCAAGAAACTCAAAAAGCAGTACATGGAAAGAATCGTTCCAGACGAGAGACAATTGCTGCAATGGCTGCATGACAAAGTTCCATTCGCGGTGACGAAAGAGGCGCGCTTCCTGGAGATAGAAGACGTAGACTCATTCATTGCCTTCGATGTGATCCGACGGTTCACCAAACCAGGCGATCTCCCGCCTTCTATCGCAGCGGCGTTTGAGATCGTGGATGACTCTAAAGGACCGCAGCACGATAGCGATTGGATAAAATGCGGTAACTTCCTAATCCGGAGACGGGCTGCCACGGCTGGAGGCATGGATGCTGAATGAGTTCGAAGAGGTCGAGGCCCGATACGGCGCGGACAAGGGTGCCGACCTTCGGAAAGCTTGCCGATACCTCCTCCGTCATCAATTCGTGTATTCGGGCGATCGGGGCGTGGCGACCGTCTATGATGTAATTATGGATAGTCGCTTTAGAAGAGTGATCGACGGATTCTTTGACTGCATCGGCTACCGCGTCCACCGCGAGCATGACGAGCAGTGGGCAGGGATCGCGCTGGCTGACGAGGAGATGTCGTCAACGCCAAAAATGAAGGCTGACGAGACTATCGTTCTTCTGGTGGCAGCGGCCCATTGGCAGGACGAAGCGAACCAGGGCAACGTTGAAGAACGTGCGACGGTCTTGACAACATTTAACGTCCTCTACGAGAAGTACAGGGAAATGGCCGAAAGGGGCACAAAGATGCTTATGCCCCAATCGAGGTTCCAGGACGTTCTTGAGGATCTTGCTGCGCGTAACCTAATCTGGCTCGGAGAGTTCGATCGTGTCCTTCAGGATCGGGAGGTGGTGGTCCGGCCGATAATCAAGTTGGTTTCCGGATCCGACGCGCTGCGGCGCATTGAGGAGCAGGTTGCGCTGGAGGACTACGAGCCCCGCCAGCCCGGTCCCATCGAGGAAAAATTGCAATGATGGAACTCGTTCATCTCGCGTTGGTCAATTGGCATTCGTTCAGCGTTGAAGATATTCCGGTTAGCGGCCACGTCGGTTTCCTCGGTGAAAACGCTTCGGGCAAATCAACAATCCTCGACATGATCCAGGTGGTGCTCACCGGCGCCAGCGGGCGGTACATGAATCTCAACCCAGTCGCTGGTGAAAATCGTCGCAGAAGCGGTCCGAGGCGCACGGTACAGGGTTACTGCCTCGGTGCCCGTGGAGAGGGCGATTTTCGGCGCGAAGCCTGCCTTACCTACGTGGCCGTCAGTTTTCGCGACGCCGAGGGAGTGAAGCCCGATTTGACGGTAGGCCTCGCCATGGAGGCAAGGAAGACACAGCCTGCCGAAACCATACTCGGCCGTTTCGTCGTCCGCGGCAAAATATTGAAGACGGCGGATTTCTTACGTGAGCGGGAAGGAAGGCAAGAATTCGCGCAATGGGAGGATGTTAGGCAATCACTAGAGAGGGAATGCGGTGGCGGGTTCGTAAACCACCGCGACAGCGCCACGGACCACATCCGGGAATATATGCGTGACTTGGTTCCACGATCGGCGCCGACTTCCGGAAACGCCGCCGCGCTTGCAAAGGCGATTGTGAACGGCATGACGCTTAACCAGGGCCTGTCTGCAACAGACTTTGTCAGGAACTATATCCTCGAGGAGTCTCCGATGAGGATCGGTGAACTGAGAGAGTCGCTGAAGACTTACCGACAAGTCAACCAGACCATCAAGAACATGCGGGAGCGTGCGAAACGGCTGAAGGTGGTCAAGGCGCGAGCGGAAGATTTTAGAAACTACCTCAACGAACACGTCGAGGAGGACTGGATCAGTCGCAAGGCAAGGTACCTCGCGGCCTCGGCGGCAATGCGGGCACTCGAAGAAGAGGTCAAGGAAGCCGAGGCATTTCTCCTAGCCGAGAGCGAAGAAATCAACGACCTGAACAGTTCGATCACCGAAGCGAACCAGGATGTGCACCGCATCATCAAGCAGATCGAAGCGATCAAAGCCAAGGTGGGCATCGACGATCTTAAGAAGATGGCCGAAAGCTATTCCTTTTCCGCCGCAGATTGCCTCAAACGGGTCTCTGAAAGAGTGAAGCATATGCAGCGGATCGCCGCTGCGGCCGAAGCACTCGGAAAGGGTGAAGTAAGCTCCCGCGAATTGGCCGCCCACGCCTCCGCGGTGGCCGAGGCGGTTAAGCGTGGGAACACAGCAACCACGGCAGGGATCGAACAAGCGTTCCTGGCGTCGTTCCCCGTAAGCGCCGAGAGAATTGGGAGGGCCCGTAGCGAGGCGGAAGCCGCTTTGCATACGAAGATTGAGGAGGTCGACAAGCTGTCTCGGTCTATCGAGGCGGCCGCTTCCGGTTCACGAGATTCTCACCTCGGCGACCATACCCGCGAGTTGATGAGGCTCCTTCGCATGGCCGGGATGGTTCCGAGAGCGCTTTGCGACATCATTGACATTACCGACAAGCATTGGGGACAAGCGGCTGAAGGTCTTCTCGGTCGAGACAGGGAAGCGATCTTCGTCGATCGCGACCACATCCATATGGCAACGACGATCCTGAGAGAAAACAGGCGGGAGCTACGCCAGGCTTCCCTAGTCAGCCTAAACAAGCTCGAGCAATACCAGAATCCGGTCCAGTCAGGTTGGTTCCCTTCGCTTTTCAAGTCCGATGACAAAGACGCGGTCGCCTTCCTGCAGCGCAGATATGGCAATGTACGGCTGGCCCGCACCATGGAGGAGTTTAACCAACCCGGCCGTGCCCTCATGGCTGACGGCCTCTATGATGATGGGCTGTTACGAGGAACTCGCCTGGAGGACGCCTCCCGCCTCAAGATCGGCAGGGCGGCGCAGGAGCAACTTTTCCTGGAGCAGAAAAGGCGGTTCGAGGTGCTGCAGGAGGAAATCGAAACCCTATCCCAGCGAAGGCGTATCCTTTCCGAGGTTGATCGCTCCGCTGCCATCGTGGCTTCGCCTGCAGACGGCGAGACAGTGGCAGGTCTGCTTGAAAGAGCGCAGGAGCAGGAGAGGCTGGCAGGAGAGGCTCGATCCAGGCTAGAGGCGGTGGATCAAGGCGACCTGGAACGCCTATATGAACTTGAGGAGAAGAAGAGGGTTCAGCAGGCCTATGTCCACGCCAGAAATGTTGAGCTCACGTCAATCCAGAAGAGGCAGGGAGCTTACCAGAAACAAGCTGAAACCGCGAGGAAAACGCTCACGGGCCTTACCAACCAAGAGGGTTCGCGCCATTCGCGGAATCTCGCCCGGCGCATGTTCCAACACAGCTGGCGCTTGACGGCCACAGTGCCGGCTAATCGCAGGTACCGGGAGAGGATCGCGGGTAAACAAATCCCAAGTAATCCATCTGCCCGTTACGAAGCATTGGCCGGGGTTCATCGTGCGATTGGACAGCGCGCGGAGGATCGCTTCAAACATGCAAAAGATAGAATGATGGAGGCCGACAGGAATGTGCGCGCCGCCATGAGGAGCTATTTTGACGTCGCTCCCATAAGCTCCGAGGTCGGAGCAGAAAGCGACATCCTGAAGGACATTCTGCCCTGGGTGGAGGCCACGCTACGGGATATAGAGGAGAACGAGCTCACGCGGCATGAAGCACTGGCGGCTGAAGCTTCTGAGCGAGTCTCGTCTATCTTTCGCGGCGAATTCGTCAACTCTCTCCACTCACGCATCTCCAAACTGAGGCGGGATATTGACTCGCTGAACCATAGCCTCCGCAATCACGCATTCCACGGCGAGCGATATTCGTTCAGCAGGACGCAAGTGGCTCAGTACTCGCCGATCTTGAAAGCGGTCGAGATCTACGTGACTTCCGAGGATGCGCTGGATCTTCTCTTCAAGGGTGAGATACCTGAAGGCTCCCCCCACAAACCCGTGCTCGACGAGGTGAAGCGCATCCTAGAGGATCCTGATACAGACTTCGACAGTTTTGAGGATTATCGGAGCTTCTTCGTTTTCGAGATTCACATGGAGAACCTCGATACCGGGCATAAGACACGGTGGGAAACTCGTCGCGGCACGGGTTCCGGCGCCGAGCAACAAGTCCCGCTTTACGTTGCCATCGGTGCCTCGCTGGCTTCCGTTTACGGGACCGCCGAAGGGAGATTGGGATCGCAACTTGGAATGGCACTTGCCGTCTTCGATGAAGCCTTTGCAAAGCTGGACGGCAAAAACCAGCGGCAGATGATGAGCTTCTATGAAAGCCTTGGCCTGCAGGTGATCGTCGCTGCGCCACCAGAACGGCGGCCTTCCTTGCTTGGCTACATGCATGCCATTGTCGAAGTGGACAATATTGGCAGCGGGCAATCGGAGACGACCGTAGTTCAAGTGAAGGAAAAGGCTCGCAAGGAACTGCAGCGGATCAACCCCGAACTCATGGATGACGATGCATTGCGTAGGATGGCAGCGGAGTGAAATTCACCGATCCGAGCGCCCTCCTCTCTCATCTTCTGGATAAGCATGAAGATGGTCGAGCGAACGCACGTGCTTATCCGGATAACGGTGCCTTTTCGAGCATCGTCGATGCCGACAGTTTTCGGAAGAAGTTGGAAGAGGCAAGTCGGGCGGGAGCCGTCGAGCTTAGGATGGAGGAGGGGCGGCGAACTGGCGAGGTCAAATTCGTGCGTATCGCAGATGCGGCAGCCCTCTATCGTTTCGTCAAACGAATTCCTTCTAGCCAACGCTCGGCGTTGGCGCTCGAGGATCTATTTCGCCGAACCGAGTTTTCTGCCCTGTTCGCTGAGCATGCGCAGGAAGCTGCCGAAACCTGGTCCAGGAATCGGCGGTGGGCAGGCATTGTTCCCGGCGATGTGCGTTCGCTCGAGTGTGCGCTCGCGCTTGCGCAAGCCATCCACAGACGGCAACACGTCGGTTTGGATTATCGCACTTTCTCTCGGAGGGCTGTCGGGGACAGCAAGGCATTGGAGCGGCTAGAGGCGGCTGTCGCAAGGGTCCTCCGTGGCGTGGGCGCAGACATCCCGGAGGGCGCCAGTCCTCGCGAGGCACTCGGTGCGCTCGGGCTGGAAAAGGTGTCTCCTCCTCTCCTCCTTTCCGGCCCGGTCGCCTTTGGTGGGACCCAATTGGACACTGCCTTTCTAGGTCTTCCGGCCGATGCAATTGATACCGTCTCGTTCAGCCGGACGCCGGAATACGTCCTCGTGGTGGAGAACTACACGAGCTTCGTCAGGCACGTGACCGAGGCAGACCCAGATCGCCGTGGACTGGTCATTTACGGCGGCGGTTATCCGTCCGCTGGAGTTCAGAAAGCGCTGGGCCTGATTGCCCGGCGCTTCCCCAACGAAGTTCCGTTTTACCACTGGTCCGACATAGACCCTGACGGCATCTGGATTTTCCTCACGGTTGAGAGGGCATTTGGCCGCAGGCTGACTCCACACCTTATGACCCTAGAATTGGCAGAAAGGCATGGCAATGTACCGGCGAAGGTGGCGAGCAGAGTTGCCAAAACTGACGAATCCTCTCTGTTTGAATTGATTGCGTATCTTTCGGAACCTGGTGCAAAACACCTAGAGCAGGAGGAACTCGATCCCATTATTCCTTGCCTATTGGGAAATATGCAGCGGGTCACGTGACGCCGGCCAATGGCGATGACCATGAACATCGAGCTCATGATTGCCATCCCATTCGGGATTGTCTCGGTTTGCCATTGCCGCTAGGCAAGCTAGCTGCGTGCTCGGCTCAATCGCGGCCTGGCTGACGATCCAATTCACCGGTGAGGCGGTGATCGAGTGACGTACATTAAGGTCGCTTGCTGCTCGACGTTGTTGGGGGGCTTCGATTCCGGGCGCCCCAAGTATGAACGGTTGCCCTAGTTGGCCGCCATCTTGTTACGCCGAGGTAAGAAAGCCTCACGTCAGTAGCCCTCGTCCTTCTCAAAGTTCTTCGGGAGTTAGATATATCGATACCCGATGAGGTCTCGCTCATTTGCTTTGACGACGCTGACTGGACAGCGGCGGTGACGCCCGCACTAACCGTTGTCTCGGAACCTATTAGAGACTTAGCCAAAGCTGCCACAGAAGATCTTATCGCTCGTCTACAGAGCCAGGCTACAGATCCCGTGAAGGAAACTCTGCTACCGGCGACACTTATAAATCGTGGCTCAGTCAGCAATGTTCGTGCGAAATCGCGGAGTATGCCGAAGGGAAAGAATGTTCGCCCGCGCTGTCCTACCTAAAAAGACAAAGGCGATCTTGGGCGGTCCCGCGGGCGTTCTTGAAGCATTCGAGAAGGCAGCCCCACTCCGAAGAGATCTCCGCTCTAGCCGATCGTCCGCAGCGCCAGTTATGTCAGGTTAGCGATCCCTCTGTGATCCGCTCTGACGAGCAGTTCCATGCAAAATCTCTATGACCTTGGCGTGAAGAGCCGCGTTGGCTGCCGCGACGATACCACCACCGCGCTCCGCGGGTCCCCCGTCCCAGCCGGTGACCGTTCCGCCGGCCTGCTCGATTATCGGGATGAGGGCGACGATGTCGTATGGCTGGAGCCCGGCCTCCACAACGATGTCGATTTGACCGGCGGCGAGCATGCAATAGGCATAGCAATCGGTCCCGTACCGCGAAAGACGCACCTGCCTCTCCAACTGATGGAAAGAGGTCCGCTGCCCCGGTTCGAAGATCGTGGGGGTCGTCGTGAAGAGCGTGGCTTCGCACAGGTCTTCAGTGGCGCGGGTTGAAAGCTGTCCCTGGCCGTGCGGCCCTTCATAGTGACTACCGTCGCCTGTCGCGTAAAACAGTTCCCCTATGAACGGTTGCGCCATCATTCCGGCAACGGCATTGCCGTCTTCCAAAAGCCCAACGAGCGTCCCCCAAAGTGGGATGCCAGAAATGTAGGAGCGCGTGCCGTCGATCGGATCGACGACCCAGACATGCCGGGCCCCGGATCCCTCGGCACCAAACTCCTCGCCAAGAAGGCCGTGTTCCGGAAATTCCGCCCTGATCAGACTGCGTAACGCCTTCTCCGTCTCGCGGTCAGCCTCCGTTACGGGATCGAAACCGGCGGCAAA
Organism: Mesorhizobium silamurunense; assembly: GCF_014843905.1. Classification (NCBI taxonomy): domain Bacteria; kingdom Pseudomonadati; phylum Pseudomonadota; class Alphaproteobacteria; order Hyphomicrobiales; family Phyllobacteriaceae; genus Mesorhizobium; species Mesorhizobium silamurunense. The sequence goes on from NZ_LPVS01000038.1 coordinate 176,940, forward strand.
CTTATTGGCGACCAGGCCTGGCAGCCGAAACCGGGGCAGCGCCTCCCGTGCAGCAACCATGGCAAGTCGGCGGAGGAACTCAGGGGAAATCATGCTTTCACCGTTTCGGTTGCCATCAGACCGTCTTCAGCCAGTCCGGCCAGCGCGGATCGCTCATCATGAAGCGTGCTCGCATGTGCTTCCAGAAGCCGTATTTGAAGAAGTCGAAATCGAGGCGCGAGACCTTGTTCTGCACCATGGCCCAAGTCGACCACTTCAAGTCGACGAGCGCCTTGAACAGCGAGACGCGGGCTAGGACGGCTGTATCGACGCGACCGTAGTATTCCTCGATCAGTTCCGCTTCGATCTCGGGCGAGAAGCACATCTCGACGAACCAGAGCGCCAGCTCGGCGGCCCGGTCGTTGGTCGAGGCGTACTCGAAATCGACGAGCATGACGCGGCGGTCGGCATGAAGCAGGAAATTTCCAGCGAGCGTGTCGTTCATGCAGGGCGCGAGATCGAGACCCGAAGCTTCCAGCGCCTGCCGAGCCTCGCGATAGCGCGCGTTGAACCATCCGAAATCACTCGGGAACTCGCCGCCCAGCACCAGCGCCTGCTGGAAGTGCTCGTCGATCATGTCGAAGGTGGTCTTTTGCTGCGTAGGCGCGGACTATCATTGAACGCCTTCAGGGCGCGAAGACCGTTGAGACGCACCACCGAGTCAAGAAAATCCGCATTGGTAGATGTTCTCAGCCCTTCGACAAACTCGCTGATCTCAACGCCCGTGTCCGGAAAGAAGTGGAAAATGCGGGCGCCGACACCGGCCGCGTGCGCCTTGCGCCCGGCTTCATTCGCGGTCTGTCGGTCGATGAACATCTCCGTCCCCTCGCCTGGGATCTTGACGAAGAAACGATGCGGGGCACCAGCAATCTCGACGCGCCAATTTGGATTGCTGATGCCACCGGGCACTGGCTCATAGCTTTCGCCGCCGGCTGCCGCGGTGATGTCGTTCTGGACGTAAACCGGATAGCCGATCTCCCTCTCGACTTCGTCCTGCAGCGCATCGAACCGCTCGCGGGCCGCCTTTGGCGCCAGTTCGAGTTCTGCCTGGTCCGCAGGCAACGCAAGGCCGATGCCAGCGATGCGCAAATGGAGATGCTGAGGCAGATTGGCGACGGCCTTGGCAACGGCACTCAAGAATTGCGGATGGTTGGTGTCTGCGCGGTCGCCGAGAGCGGCAGTACGGTGCGAGAGCGGATCGAGCCAACGAAATCGACGAGCACAACCTCCACCTGCCGGTGGCCGACGCTGATACCGGAGTAGGCGCCCTCGGGATTAAGTGAAATCGGTACGGTCGGCGGCCCGACGCGGCCGCGCTGGGCTTCGCCTTTGGCGATGAGCCCGTCCTGTTCGAGGGAACGGACGATGACAGCGCTTCGGCGCGCTGGCAGTGCTCGACGGTATCGATCTCGCCCTCACCCCGGGCTCGGTGACGGCAATCATCGGTCCGTCCGGCGCTGGCAAGTCGACGCTTTTGCGCACTATCAACCATCTCGAGCGCACCGACACCGGCTTCGTGACCATCGACGACGAGCTGGTCGGCTACCATCGCGACGGGCACACGCTCTATGAGCTCAAGGAAGCGGCGATCCGCCGGCGCCGCGCCGCGATCGGCATGGTGTTCCAGAACTTCAATCTCTTCCCGCACCTGACGGTGCTGGAGAACATCATCGAGGCGCCGGTCTCCGTGCAGGGCATCGCGCGCCCCGAGGCGGTTGAGCTGGCCAAGGATCTACACGCCCGCATCGGCTTGCCGGAGAAGGCCGATGCCTGTCCGCGCCACCTCTCCGGCGGCCAGCAGCAGCGTGTCGCCATTGCCAGGGCACTCGCCTTGAAGCCGAAGGTGCCGCTCTTCGACGAGCCGACTTCGGCGCTCGATCCCGAGCTGGTCGGCGAGGTGCTGGACGTCATCAAGGAACTCGCCACCTCCGGCACGACAATGGTGATCGTGACCCAACGAGATAGGCTTTGCCCGCGAGGTTGCCGGCACCATCGTCTTCATGGAAGGCGGCAAGATCCTCGAGGTCGGAACGCCGTCCAGGGTGTTTGCGGCACCGCCCCACCAGCGCACGCGCGAATTCCTCGCCAAGGTTATCTAGCGCCCCGAACTCTTCAGCGAAACCGGGCGGGCGGCATGTGCGAACCGCCGACCTTCAAGGCTCCCCGCCGGAACATCAGAGCGCACGTCCATCATGCAAGGAGAGACCCAATGACATTGTCACGAAAACCCTCATCCCCTCGCCTTCGGCGCGGTCCTGTCGGCCATCGCCTTCGCTTCCGTCGCCCAGGCGGCGGAATTCGATCTGAGCCCCGAACAGCCTGGCCGCATTCACACCGAAAAAAGCGAAAAGGCTGCCGCTGCGATCTCGCCGAACTTCAAATTCGCCAAGGAAGGTTATCTCACCGCGGCAACCAGCCCGTGGGATCCGCCGGTCGGCACCTATGCGACCGACGCCAAGACCGTGGTTGGCACCGATCCGGATATCACCGTGCTGATCGCCGAGACGCTCGGACTGAAGCTCGATCTGGTGCCGGTTCGGCAAATATGACGCCGTCATAAGCAACGTCACGGTGACGGAGGAGCGCAAGGAGAAGTTCGACTTCTCGACCTACCGCCAGGACGTGCTCGGCTTCTATGTGAAGGCCGACAGCAAGATCACCTCGATCAAGGAGCCGAAGGACGTCGCCGGTCTCAAGGTCATCACGGGTGCGGGCACCAACCAGGAAAAGATCCCGCTGGAATGGGATCGCGAGAATGTCGCGGCCGGGCTGAAGCCTGTCGAGGTCCAGTACTACGACGACTCCGCTGCAAGCCAGCTCGCCATCCAGTCGGGCCGCGCGAATGCCGAGTTCAATCCGAACGCCATGCTTGCCTATGCCGCGGCAGTCAGCGGCAAGACCAAGCTGGTCGGCATCGTCAGCGGCGGCTGGCCTTTGACCGCCGAGATCGCGGTGGCGACGCGCAAGGACAGCGGCCTGGCCAATGCCATCACGCTCGCCATCAACGAGCTGATCGCCAGCGGCAAATATGGCGAAGTGCTGAAGAAATGGAGCCTTACCGCCGAAGCCATCGATCAGTCGCGCACCAACCCGCCTGGCCTGCCCAAGCCCAACAGCTGAGCAGCATGGCTTTTTGACTGGCGTCTCCCTTTTAGGCGCCAGTCCGCCCGTTCGGACTGGCAGCAGTTTCAGAAGAGTAAAACGCAATGACGTCCGGCATGTTGTTGTGAAGGATTTCATCGATCTTGGGGCCGCTATAATAGCCATCGAAGGCCGCCAGCGTGTTGGGTCGCCGTCGGTGGAAACATGCTTGAAGGGACCGGTGCCGTTCGGGCGCTTCTGCAGCGAGCTCGGGTCGGCGACATCCTTGGCCGAAAGGATCGGAAGGAAGCTGGCAACAAACCAGAAGGCCGACGCGGGATAGCCGTACTTGCCAGTCTTGAGCTGGATTTTGTGTGTATCGACGATATCGCTGTCAACCCGTTCCGCCACGTCGAACCTATCTCCGGCTATGGCCTTTGACGCGCCGTCTGCAAGTCTCGAGCTTGCATGCATCAAGGCAGGCTATGCTGAGTATCTCGACATCCACGAGAAGCTTAACCTTCCGATTTTGAAGAATTCGGCCCCTTGTGGCGGGCTGGTCCGATGAAGAGAGAGTGCCGTGCTGGTTCCCGGCGACCACATCATCGATCCATGGTCGGCGCCTTTGGCCTATGCTCGCCAGGCGATCGCCCATGGTGCGGTGATACTGCGTGCCACGGAGGTGACCGGCGGACAGCGGGTCCCGGACGGCTGGCTGCTGAAATGCTCCACCGGGACGGTTCAGGCTCGAATCGTGGTCAATGCCGCCGGAAACCTCGGCGATCTGATCGAGAAGATAACAAGCCGCCGCCTTTCCGGATCGCGCCGCGAAAAGGGTCAGTTCGTCGTCTTGACAAGCCGGCATCGAAGCTCGTCAACGCGATCATCCTGCCGGTGCCTATCGAGCGCACAAAGGGCGTCGTGCTTTTCTGTAAGCGACGCCGACCCTCCCATCTCTACGCTATAGCCGCCGCAATGCCGCATGAGCGGTTTGCACCTCTTTTCGTACACTCCTTCCTGGGTCTTGATGTTGCCATCCGATTTCCGGCTGGAGTAAATGCGTGGTCGTCAAGACAGAAAAGATCCGGACCGAGGTAGTGAAGCCTGAGCAAGCTCCCACCCTCGATCGAGCCTTGTTTCGCCTTGCCCAGTTGATTGGTCGACAGATGGCAAGAGAACAGTTCGAGGCGATGCGGGAAGTCCCCCAAAAGACGAAGGCGAGCGATCGCCAACACTGATCGCTCAGGGAGTCTTCGCGTCATGCCGAGGGCATAATAGCCCGATGAAAGTTATAGTCTGCGGTCGATCGCACGAGCGCATAGATTCCATAATGGGACCATGGAAAGGAGGAAACAATGAAGATCATCCCCCGCCGCAGCTTGGGGGAATTCGTCGAGGGCCTATCAGAGCAGAAAGAAAAGGCCGCGCTCGATGCCTGGTTCGATGAAGCAAGCAAAGTTGCGTGGGCGAGATCTGCCGACGTCAAGAAGTACTACGCCACCGCAAGCATCGTCAGCGCCGAGCGGATCGTCTTCAACATCAAATTCATTGACTATCGCCTCGTGGTGTCAGTTATGTTGGGCATCGTCTGAATCAAATGGATCGGCACCCACAAGGCTTACGATAAGATCGACGTGACGGAGGTAAAATATGGCAACTGATCTCAAGCCGATCCGCACCGAGGCGGGCTACGAGGCAGCGCCTGCCGAAGTCGAACGGCTTTGGGGGTCCAAGGGCGGCACACCGAACGGCGTCGGCTGGATGTCTTGGCCACGCTGATCGAAGCGTACGAAACCAAGCATTATCCGATCTATCCGCCCGATCCGATCGAGGCGATCCGTTTTCGCATGGAGCAGCCGGAAAGATCTGGAGCCGATGATAGGTTTGATTCGGCCAACTCGTCGTGAGGAGGCAGCCTGAGAGCAGATAGGAGACCAACCTATGACCCGGATCGCACTCTATGCACGGTATTCCACCGACAATCAGCGTGAGGCGTCGATCGAGGATCAGTTCCACGTTTGCAGAGAGCAGGCAAAGCGCGAGAATTGGGACATCGTCGGTACTTACAAGGACGCCGGCATCTCGGGCGCAAGCATGATCCTTCGGCCAGGCATCCAGATGCTTTTGCAGGACGCCCAAAGGGGGGTGTTCAGCATAGTGCTGGCGGAAGCCTTGGATCGCATTAGCCGCGACCAGGCCGACGTCGCGACACTCTATAAACATCTCAATTTTGCTGGCGTTTCGATTGTGACGCTCGCCGAGGGCAGGATCAGCGAGCTACATGTCGGCCTCAAGGGCACCATGAACGCCTTGTTCTTGAAAGACCTTGCTGCCAAGACCCATCGGGGACTACGCGGCCGCGTCGAGAACGGCAAATCCGGGGGTGGGATTTGCTACGGCTATCGCCTTGTTAAGAAGCTGGACGTGCACGGCGACCCAATCCGCGGCGATCGCGAGATCGACGTGCATCAAGCACATATCGTCCGGCGGATCTTCCGGGACTTTGCAACCGGTGTCGGACCCCGTGCGATCGCCAAAGCTCTTAACGACGAGGGCGTTCCCGGCCCCGAGGGAAGACTCTGGAACGACACGACTATTCGAGGTCACCTGAAGCGTGGCACTGGTATCATCAATAATGAGCTTTATATCGGCCGGCTGGTCTGGAATCGCCAGCGCTACCTGAAGGATCCGTCGACCGGCCGGCGCGTCTCGCGCCTTAACCCAGAATCCGAGTGGATCATCAGCAATGTGCCAGACCTACGCATCCTTGAGGACGAATTGTGGCAAGCGGCGAAGCGGCGGCAAACCGAAATCTCCACCAAATTTGCCAATGTTACCGACGCGGTGCGCGAGCGTCTTGCCAACAATCGGCTCAATAGCGCACGCCGTCCGAAGTCGCTCCTATCGGGCCTAATCTTCTGCGGTTGGTGCGGGGGGCCATATTCGCTACGGGGCGCGAACCGATTCAGCTGCTCGGCGCATACAAGCAACGGTTCTTGCTCAAACAGCCGAACCATTGCACGTTCTGAACTCGAAGAACGCGTGTTGGCGGGCCTGAAGGATCGAATGATGGCGCCAGCGGTGGCATCAGAAGCTATCCGCGCTTATGCGGAGGAAACGAACCGCCTCAATCGCGAACGACGCACTAACGCCCAGACTTGGCGCGCAGAACTTGAAAAGACAGAACGGGAACTGGAGAAAGCGGTCGACGCGATTCTCGCCGGCCTACCCCCGCTCAAGCTGAAGGACCGTATCGGGAAACTAGAAGCTCGTAAGGCCGAACTTTCCATCTTGCTGACGGAAGTGCCCGACGATGTGCCGGACCGACTGCCGAACGCTGCGCATATCTATGCAAAGAAAATTGAAAGGCTGACAGAGGCTCTCAACCGCACGGAGGATCGGGCAGAAGCGGCAGACGCCATCCACGGCCTCATCGAAAAGATCGAGCTACGCCCGGGCACACGCCGGGGCGTAGTTGACGCCACGCTGTACGGCGAACTGAGCACGATCCTCGGCTGGATCGAGCGGCAAACGACCGGAAGGGGTACAAAAAAGAGCACTCCCGGAGCTGGGCTCCCGGGAGTGTCTGGATCGGTGGTTGCGGGGACA